>JAUWNA010000356.1 GCA_030612905.1 Promethearchaeota archaeon | reverse complement strand
AAGTTAAAAAAGAATTCAAAAGACACCTTCATCAATTATCTAAAAGAAGTTAAAACTTTTTTGGAAGTTAAAGAGGATGTAAAAGATTATGGAGACCTTTGTAGAGTTGCATTTAAAACAAAAGAAATAGCAATTAGTAATATGTTGAAGCAATTAAAACTTACTGAAAATGGAATTAAAATTATTGAAGAGGATCCATCTATTCTTTCGCTACCAACTGGCAAGAAAATAATTGTAAAAGCGCTAAGAAAAGGGTTTGAAGCAACAAAGAAGGAATTTATTGAAGCTATAGGCGATACTTACATCTAAAGATAATTAAAGTATTATTTTATGGTACATTTTAAACTTTATATTCAAAAAATATTAAAAATTTACTTATTGTAGTAAGAAAAAAACTTCTAAACTATTGACATCGTTGGAGATTTAATCATGAGTTATGTCCAAAGGAATTATAATATTGTAGAACAAAGAATGATAGCACAAACTGACATCTCTTTAAATATTGGAAGTGATTTAATTGATTCAGAATTAAACGTGGGAGTTTTGAATTTTGTAATAAAACCTATTGTAAAATCTTTTTATAAATATTGGAGCGATAATGAAGCCCGCGTAGGCACATTGAAACAGATAAATATCACGCTAGATTCTGCTAAATTACTTGTAGAAAATGGAGACATTTCCAAAGAAAAAATTGACGATGTTATTAATAGAAATTTTCCAAGCTATTTAAAAAACGATCAGACTGATAGGCAGTGTAAAAAAAATCATAAAAACTATCAAAAATTAAAAGACATTACAAAAAAATTATTTATTTCACAAATAAAGGAGTGTATATTATTTTTACAGGTTAAAGAAGAAGTAAAAGATTACGACGAATTATCGATAGCTACTTTTAAAACTAAAGAAATAGCGCTTCAAGCTCTAATACGTCAGCTAGATTATAACGAGGAAGGCATTGCCGTTGTAGAACAAGACGAAAATATTATAGATGTTCCCGCAGGAAGGACCATTATTGTAAATGTACTTCGCAAGGGCTTTGAAGCTACAAAAAAAAAATTAATTGAGGATCTAGATCTCATTTTTAGTAAAAAATTGCCTATATAATTTATTTTACATTTATTAGTATTAATAATAGTATTAAAGAGCGATTAACATGAGCGTTGACCCCGCTAAAAAGACGCCAAAATTTAACTTAAGATCTATATTTATGAACATTCTCATAACAGTTTTTATTATTATGAGTTATATATATATCTCAGAAGTTTTTGGTTCAATTTCCACACCCTATATTGGAATTAATGAGTTTTCAATAGCTTTTGGGTTATTGCTATTAATTTTTACATTTTTTTCGAAAATAGCGGGTCCAATTCAAGCGTTTATAGCGGGATTTTTGGGAGAACTACTGTACCAATTCGTGTTTTACAACAATATTTACTTAGATTGGTGTCTTGTTGTGGCTATTTATGGTTTGATAGCTGGTTTATATAAATATAAACCGTTAAAGTATCAAAAAGGTATGGCTGTTTATTACACTTTTTTGTTAATGGTAATCAATTCGTTTATTGTGATGTTTTTAATTATCGTATTCCAACTTTTATTCTATTCAAGTCCATTAGAATTGGAAACTATATTTATTAATTTTGGGTTTAAATTCTTCATGCAAACGCTTATTTCAACCATTTTTTCAATACCTATTCTTTTAATTATCTACGATAAAATTTTAGCTTCAAAAGAGCGACATCTATACTATGTACTCTTAACACATCATCCCGTTGAAGCAAGCGACCATACGTTTTATTTTCAATTTGGAAGGACAAAAATATATGTTTGTTCAAGATGCTCAGGAATGATAATAGGAATAGTTATATCTGTTTTTTTTACTCACTTAACTGAATTGATATTTAACACTCAATTTAGCGCTGAAATAGCTTTACTTATAATAATACTCTTTCCAATACCAGGAATGATAGATTGGGGGACTCAGAAACTCTTATTTAGAAAAAGCACTACGGAATCTCGGTTGCTTACTGGATTTATTATCGGAGTTGCGCTACATTTCATGTCGTTTACAAAACCGTATTATTTCTTGACGCTAATTATAGTAACGATTTATTTTGTTATACTTTTCCTTTTAATTTTTTTTGGTCAGAAAAAGCAATTTAGAGAATTAAAAAAAGAATTAAACCCATTATCACCAGAAGACCTCGATAATGATCAGGATAAATGAGAAAATTATTTCTACTAAACTAATAATATGAAAAATATCATTTTTATACACGGTCTTGAAAGTTCGGGCAAAGGCTTTAAAGGAGTGTATTTAAAAAAATTAATTCCAGAAATTCTTACTCCTGATTTCATTGAGTTTGACCAAAAAAAATCAATTAACAACCTTCTTGAAAAGAGAATGGCTCAGTTAACATCAATTTTAAAAGAAAAGGACTTATGGATATTAATAGGTTCAAGTTTTGGAGGTCTAATGGGTGCGTTATATACTCTGCAAAACCCTAAAAAGGTTAAAAAATTGATATTATTAGCGCCATATCTAGTGCCATCAGTGTTGGACTTAGAAAAATACAATCCGGTGGATGTCCCTGTTATAGCTTATCACGGTAAAAATGACGATGTAGTACAATTAAAAACGTCTCGCGAACAAGCTTACAAATTATTTACTAATATAGAATATAATTCAACCAATGACGGTCATATGCTTCATAAAACCGTAAAAGAATTAGATTGGATGTATTTAATTTCATAATTTTACAAAATTATTAAGAAGTAGTGAAAGTTTCTATATTTTAAAAGAATTTTTTTTAAAAACTGGACTCCAATTTTTTTATATTCACATTCTTACTTCTATAAATTAACTATTTATTTTTCAATTATAATTAGGTATTAGCAATGTGGCTACATAAAATATTAATCTCTTACGATAATCGGAAGTTCTGCGTTAATTACACTACTTTTTCGACTTTAGGAAATGTTCATTTACTAACGATTGGAAAAATAAATTAATTATTTTTCAAAAATTAAAAAAATTAAATAAAATTATTAAATATATAAGTGTGAAGATAAATGGATAAAAAGTTATACATATGCCGATCGTGTGGGTATGGTTTTCCAAAGGAGTTATCTGAACTTATAGAAAATAAAGTACAGGTTTACTGCGAAATGTGTGGAACGCCTTTCTCTTTGGCGGGAATAAAGTTTAAACAAGCTTCTGTAAAAACACCGGGAAAAGTGATTCCTATTTATCCCAAGTCTTCAATTAGGGACAATAAAAAATCTAAACTTGAGAAAGCAATAAAAAGATTGAATAAATTTGACT
>JAUWNA010000287.1 GCA_030612905.1 Promethearchaeota archaeon | reverse complement strand
ATTGGTCTAGCGTCAGCTGGTCCTTTAGATGCAGAAACTGGCGAAGTTTTCAATAATGCTAACTTAGGATTTAAAGAAATACCCTTGAAAAAACCAATTCAAGATAGATTTCCAGGAACACCGATCTATTTAATTAACGATGGCAACGCATCGGTTTTAGGTGTACATTATTTTGAAGCTAGTGACGATGAAAAAAATAATCTAGTTTATATAACAGTGTCGACGGGAATAGGTGGCGGAGTTATTTGTAACGGGCATTTACTTCTAGGAAAGGATGGGAATGCTGCAGAAATCGGGCATGGGATTGTTAATCGACAGAGTAATTTTCAATGTAATTGTGGTGCTTACGGGTGTTGGGAAGTCTATAGTTCGGGTACAGGAGTTAAAAACATAGCTTTAGACGCGATAAAAACAACTAAGTTAAGCTCTAAAATTTTGATGTACATGATTGATAACGACGAGTCTAAGATTACGGCGAAAGAAATTTTCCAAGCAGCAAAAGGAGGGGATAAATTCTCTAAGAGCGTTATAGAGCAGTGTATATTTTATATTAAAGTGGGCGTTGGACTCATAAACAATTATTACGATTGTACTTCGATATACTTTGGTGGAGCTATGATGAAAGATTACGATTTAATTTTACCTCCCGTTATTGAACAATTCAATACAGACCCCGTATTATTTACGATAAATCACCCTCCAAAAATAAAAGTAACAAAATTTTTGGATGGTATCGGCGTAATGGGAGCATTGGCTCTCGTGAAGTACAAGTTAGAAGGAAATCCAATTTTACCCTAATTTTCTCTTTACAAATTACAAACGATTTATTATGGAAATAAATAATTTAATTTTTACTTTTAGTGGAATTCGGGGAATTACAGGTAAAGATTTGAATTTTAAAACAGCAAAAAAGATTGCTATCGCTTTTGGCGAATGGTTTAATGGCGATAATAAAAAAATTATAATAGGTAGAGATACGCGATCAAGTGGAAAGACTCTTGAAAATGGTATTGTTGAGGGGTTAATCTCTACAGGGTTTAGCGTGGTAAATGTCGGAGTATGTCCAACACCAATTATTATTCATGCAAAAAATAAGTTAAACATTCCTGCGGGAATTGTTATTACAGGCTCTCACAATCCTCAAGAATGGAATGGTTTAAAACTGTTATCTTCAAAGACTTATTTACACAACGAGGATCTAGAACAGATTGCTCATATGTTAAAAGATATTGATTTAAAAACTTATAATTTTACTAAACAGAATTTTAAGAAAAATATCTCCAAATTCAATCCAATTCCAGACTATACTCAAGCTCTATTTAATGAACTTAATATAGGAAGGATTAAAAAAAAAAACAATCTTAGAGTCGTTGTAGATACTGGAGCGGGAGCGGGTAAACATGCTACGCCTCAAATGCTTGAAGGAATGGGGTGTGAAGTTAAGGTAATCAACAACGGTTTAACTAAAAACAAACAATTTCCAAGGGAGATTGAACCTATAAAAAAAAACTTGAAAGATTTAATTATGGAAGTTTGGCAAGGTAAATACGATGTTGGATTTGCCCACGATTGCGACGCCGATAGATTGGCAATTATAGGTGAAAATGGTACATGTTATCCGGAGGATATTGGCTTAGCTCTTATTATGGAATACCAATTAAAAAATTACGGGAACCAAACAGAAGAAGTCATTTTTATAACAAATTTAGCTTCTTCTTTAATGTTTGACATAATTGCTGAAAAATACGGCGCGCGAGTAATAAGAACACCAATAGGAGAGATATTTTTGGTAGAAAAAATGTATAATTTAATTGAAGAAAACATTTCTAAGAAGAGTTTTATTTTTGGAGGTGAAGGTTCGTGTGGGGGCGTAATGTTCCCAAGTTTTAATAACACTAGAGATGGAATTTTTGCTGCTGCAAAAATTGTTGAGATATTAGTAGATTCAGGAGAAAAAATATCAAAGCTCGTTTCTAAACTACCAAAATTCTTTTCCTATAGAGAAAGAATAAAAATCGCTACCAAGGATGTAAAACTAATAATTGAAAAGATTAAACTAGAGTTGATTGATGAAGGTGAATCTGTTAATCAAATAGATTACGATCTTAAATTTGGTAAAGAAAAGGAATGGTTTGTTCTTATTCACCCGTCAAATACAGAACCTATAATTAGAGTTATTAGCGAAGCAAAGAGCGATTCTTTGGCTCGAATTTATTGCGAAGCTACGGCTGAACTTATCAAACTATTAATTTTAGATTTAAATTGAAGTTTTTTCAACCATTCAACTTTTTTAATATTATATCAGCCAACTTTTTTCCAACAACTTGAGCTATTTCTTCAAGAGAAGCTTCCTTAATACTATTCACACTGCCAAATGTTGTAAGTAGTTTATTTCTAGTTGCCGGTCCTATACCTTTTATATCATCCAAAACAGATCTTTTTACCCTTTTTATTCGTTGTTTTTTATGAAGCCTTACTGCAAAACGATGAGCCTCATCTCTGACCCTTTGAAATATTTTAAGAAGTTGAGAATTTTTAGGCAAAATAATAGGGTCTTTTTTATAGGGAACATAAATTTCCTCAAATTTCTTTGCTAAGCCTATGATTGGAATGCCATCAATGCCTAAATCCCTCAAGACAGAATGTCCTGCGTTCAATTGACCCTTTCCCCCATCAACGAGGATTAAGTCTGGTAACTCTAAATTACGCTCTAAAATCATGGTGTATCTCCTTTTAATTACCTCTTTCATCATAGCGACATCATCCGGAGTAGATTTAGAACGAATCTTAAAATGGCGATAATTTTTATTATAAGGGTGTCCTTCAAGAAAATAAACCATTGACCCAGTTGCATCTGTCCCTTCAATATTAGAAATATCGAACCCTTCAATTATTCTAGGCGCTTTGGGCAAATTAAAAATCTCTTTAGCTTCTTCTAACGCTTTTTTAATTTGATCTTCCTCTTTCTTTTTAATTTCTTCCATTTGAATTTCTTGTTCCACTATGACTTTAGCGTTTTTATTCGCAATTCGAAGCAAGCCATATTCTTCTTCCATAGGTGTTCGAATCTTTAAATCAGCACGAAAATCTTTAAGAATCTCTTTAAATACGCTTACTCCATCGTAATATTCCGGAACAACAATAACATCGGGTAAATTGTGTGTCACATTTTGGTAAAACTGTTCCATTATTGAAGGGAAAATCTCATCCTTATGAATTAATTTCTCTTTTATATCTAACATAAAGGAACTTTTATTCGATATTTTTCCTTCACGTATATGAATCATAACCATCGCTATGTATTTTTGTCCCTCGTCATTAAAGTAGCCGATAATATCTTTATTTTCCTTGCTTTCTAATAAAACACTTTGATTTGTTGTAGAATTATCTATTGCGTTTAGTTTATCTCTCCAAAAAGCAGCACTTTCAAAATCTTGTAATTGTGCCGCATTTTTCATCTTATCTTCAATCTGACCCTTTAAATCTTCAGTCTGACCTTTTAAAAACAATTCTATTTGTTTTACATTTTCTAAATATTCGTCTTTAGTTACTGCTTCAATACACGGTCCCGGACATAGCTTCAATTGGTAATTCAAACAAGGTCTCTTCTTTTTTTTTACTTTATTTTTACAAGAACAATAGGGGAAAATTTTTCGCAAATCTCTTAATATTCTACTGATTTCCTTTTTATCTGTATAAGGTCCTAAAAACAAATTTTCTTGAGAATACTTTTCTGGTCCTCTTATAAGTCGGATTCTAGGGTATGTTTCTGAAAAAAATATCCCAACCCATGGATAAGTCTTAGAATCACGCATTATTACATTAAAACGAGGTTGATACTTCTTAATTTGTATGTTTTCTAAAATTTTAGCTTCTTTTTCGTTTTCTGTAACGATGAAGTCAATAGAATGAATGTTTTTAACTA
>JAUWNA010000510.1 GCA_030612905.1 Promethearchaeota archaeon | reverse complement strand
GACAAAGATTTTGATAAAGTAATAATGATAATCTATCATGTTTTTGAAGAGATTACTGATAAATTGACTTGCTAATTAAAAGTTAAATTAAAAAAAGAAAAAGAAAAAAATAATTATAACTTATCTAATTTTATTCTCGTTATAAATCTAAGAGTTCACTTGCAACTCCAGTTATTGCAGGCTTCTGAGGTAATCCTTTCATTAAGTCTGGCCTGAACCTTTCAGCAAGTATTTGAGGTGTGAAAGGGGCTCCGTTATTATCAATGCGTTTAACCGTGTGCCATCCCCGATAAACCCAAACCTTATCTCCAGCAGCTCTAATTACTTCACCACTGATTCTTCTAGCGGCATCAGAAGCTAAAAACACGATTAATGGAGCAAAATGCGATGGATTAAACACATCCATTCCTCCTTTTGATTTAGAACTCATAACGCCTACCATTTTAGGTGTGGCATCAGTTGTAAGCCTAGTTCTAGCCATTGGTACAACACAGTTAACCGTAGCGTATTTTTTTAATTCATCTGCCACAATTAAAGTGAACGCCGCAATACCTGCTTTAGCAGCACCATAATTAGATTGTCCTATATTCCCTAATAATCCTGCATCTGATGCTGTATTGATAATTCTTCCAAATGTTTTTAACTTGGGATCTGCTTTACCTCTCTTCCTAAAGTATTCTGCCGCGTGTCTAACCATATTAAATGTGCCTTTAAGATGAACTGCGATGACGCCGTCAAATTCTTCCTCTGTCATGTTAAAAATCATTCTGTCGCGTAGGATACCCGCATTATTAACAACGATATCTAAATGTCCAAATTCCGAAACTGCCTGATCTATCATCCCTTTGGCTTTATTAAAATCTGTTACGGAATCGTAATTTCCTACCGCTTTAACGCCAAGCTTTATACATTCCTCGGCAACTAAATCAGCTACCTGAGTTTTATTGCCCGTTCCGTCAAATGCCGCACCTAAATCATTTATCACTAAGTTACAACCTTCTTTTGCCATAGCTAGCGCTTCTTCGCGTCCTAAACCACGACCAGCGCCAGTAATAATAGCAACTTTTCCATCTAACATACCCATTTTTTATCACTTATAAAATTTTAAGATTGATTTCTAATATGTAAAATTCAATTACAAAGTTAAAAAATTTTAAGAATTTAAATAAATTCAATCAAGTACGATACATAAAAAAAATTAAAGAAAAAGTTAGGGAGATTATTGGAAACTATAACCCATAACCTTGTTGGAATTGTTATTCAAATTTTATTTTTTAGATTTTTAATCTTTCCTTGGAATCTTATAGGGACCATTTTTTTCGCGTTTATTTCTCATATATTTGTTGATGATATAGCAGTAATTACTTACCATACGCCAGACGCTCAAAAAGGAGATAAATTTTGGCTTGTTTGGCATTATATCATATATGGTGTATCATTGTTATCAATAATCATTTTCATAATCCCCTATTGGCTAGGCATGATATTTGCCAACATTATCGATATTTGGGATTGGTTAATTTTAAGATCAATTCAAAAGAGGATCCGAAAAAAAAATCCAGAATCTAAATGGGGTGACAAATATTACTTACATCGGATTGTTGATTGGGTAAGAGACAAACTATTTTTTTGGCTTCCAGTAAGAAATTATAAGAAGTCTGGCATATTGATCGAAATCTTTATAATCATAACTTTGTCCATTATTTTAGGATTTCTAGGAGCATCTCTTTTTATCACATAAAATTTCTAAATTCCCTAAAGTAAAACAAATGACTCTTACAGGAACAATCTGTAGAACCGAAATTTTTAATAAACGAATCTGAAACCTCCTTTATATCTCGAGCAATAACACATTCTAGTCTCATTAATGAAGGAGCAATATATAACTTAGTTATTAAGAAATGTTCGTCGTTTAGTAGATAATCAATATGCCAGTGAATTTTTTTATTAGCAGAATCAGAAAGGTGTCTCTTAACACGATTTTCTAAGGTTGTTGACCCTCTATTTCCCATTGCAGAACCCACATAGAGGTAATAACCTTTGGAGAATGATAAAGCCCCTAACGCGCCAATTTCAATTTTAACGTTCTTAGATAGAAATATTACAAGAATGTAACTTCCTTTCATTTATTTACAAGCTTTTTTATGATCGTGATAACATCCATCACAGAAACTTTCGTTGCAATGTTTACATATATTTGCACAATTATCGCATATTTGATTGTAG
>JAUWNA010000316.1 GCA_030612905.1 Promethearchaeota archaeon | reverse complement strand
ATTTAGAATTTTATTTAAAAAAAATAATTTATAAGCTCGTAATTTATAAGCTATATAATTAGAGATAACCTCTAATAACATTGGGTTTTTGGAAAAATGAACGTTTGGATTTTAGATTCTGAAAGCGGAATAACCTTATTATATAAACCATATATGGACTTGGCTTTAGATGAAGATTTGATCAGTGGTCTTTTAGCTGCTTTAAATCAATTTACTACTTATGAATTTAAACAAGGTATAGAAAGTATTGAAATGGGAGGGCTCCGATGGTCTTATTTAGAAGATAGTGAGTATAAGTTGTTGTTTATTGCGGCATCTGAGAAAAATATAAGCTCAAATATGTTAAAAGCTCGGCTCAATGTTATCATGCAAACCTTTATTGACCAATATGTTTCTATAGATAAAGAAAATTGGTCCTCAGTATGGAAAGGCGATACAGATCTTTTTAGCCCTTTTAAAGATGTTATCGATGAATACTATGCTCAATGGTTAACAGCCGAAAATATCACAACGATAGCAGAATACTTCGATATTTTAGGTGTGTTTCAACAGATATTAAATTTGCTTACAAATCTAATTGAAGCTCATTTTCCTGCCGAAAAAAAAGAAGCGATTAATTCTCAAATCGAATCTATGTTTGAACATTATTTACGTAACGATTATGTGAAGAACAATTCTGAATTAAGTAAATTTTCATTTAGCCGCGCTACTGGGATTAATATCATTAATATTGACCCTACTAAATGCGATATGTTAGTAGTTGAAAAGCAAATCATTAATTTAATAAGAAGGATTGTTGAAATGATTAAAACCCAGGAGGGTTATTACGTAAGTTTACATTATTTTATAGAAGAGAATATTTTTGAATATTTGATTTCTAACATTTCTCTACTAAGTGAACTCAATTTATTCAAGTTTCTTTTACAACTCTTTTTATTAAAATAATTTTATCTAGGAAATAGGTTATGTATTCTAAAAACCTTGAAAATCTATTTTGATTAGGTTTATTAAAATTAAACAATATTAAACAATATTAATAAAAAACTAACATCTTAATTTAGAGAAATGATTAATCTTCCTCTACTCATTTTTGTTTTTATTGTCTTTGCATTAATTATTGTAAGTTACTCTATGAAAGATGTAGATTTCGTAGCAGTCTCCCTCATATGTATGTTTGTAGCAGCGTTTGTAACTGGTTTGGTATTAGAAGTACCATTAGGTTTTGACAATTGGTTTGATAATTTCGTGTTATCGATTGAATGGCAAGCAATTATAATCATCATGAGTATGAGTATTATATCTAAAATTGCTCAAGATTCAAACGTATTGGAATATTTAGCCGTAAAGATTTTTAAAATCTCAAAAGGAAATCAAAGGTATTTTCTTTATCTACTTTGTACTATTACTACGTTATTAGCCGCCATTATTAGTGATGTAGTCGTAGTTATTATTTTAGCACCTGTAGTCGTGCGCCTTTGCCATTTTTTAAAAATAAGAGCTGGTACTTACTTATTAGGAATGACGATTTGTATTAATATCGGTTCTATTATTACGCCATTCTCAAGCGGGGAAAATATCATTATTTCTACTTGGTTTGCACTTGATACGGTCTTTTTTTTCCAATATTTCTGGGTTTTTTCTTTTGGATTGCTATTTTTAACCATATTTTTGATAGATAAATTAATGCTTTCAAAAGAGCCGGAGATTGAAGCGCAACAGAGAGAGTACGTGTTAGAACTAATAAGCACGGATGTTATGATTAAAAATAAAACGATGTTTTACTTTAATAGCATCGCTATAATCGTTACAATTATTTTATTTGTCGTATTACCATTACTATATCTTACAGCAGCAATTTCAGCAGTGATATTAGTTTTAGTTAATAGAAAATCTACTAAGAAACCAATGGGAAAAATCTTAAAAGACGTTGAATGGGAAATTATTTTCTTTTTCATTTCCATGTATGTGGTTATTAATTGCATGTTGCAAGCTGGATTTAGAGACATTATTGGTCTGATACCTTTCGAATCTTTTGGACCTATCTTAACAGTATTTATAATCCTTATTCTTGTTAGTCTACTGTCAGGTTTCGTTGCAAACACCCCCATAGCTCTTATCTTTTTACCAATTATAGAAGTTTTAATAGAGGAATTTGCCTTTCCAGCAATTCCCCTACTCTTCGCCTTTATCGTTGCTGTAAATATAGGTGGAAACATTTTGCCTTCTGGAGCTGCTGCAGACATGATGACTCTTAAAGTTGCTAAAGATAGTGGCGTTGAAAACCTAGGATATAAAAGGTTGTTAAAAACAGGAGCTATATTTGCGTTTATTCATATTGGAATTTCATGCCTTTATTTATTAATCCTTATTCCCTTTACTTTATAAAAAAATTGTTAAAAAAAATGATTTAAGGAAAAATCCCCCTTAACTCAATTGCTTTCGCAATTCTTGATACAGCTATAATGTAGGCAGCTGTACGAAGAGATATGTTTCTATCTTTTGAGATTTTAAAAGTTTCTTCGAAGGCTTCAATTATAATTCTTTTAAGTTCTTCATTAATACGATCTAGTTTCCAGAAGTAAGAATTAATATCTTGGACGTATTCGAAGTAAGAGACGCAAACTCCACCACTATTAGCTAGAATATCTGGTACTACATAGATTCCTTTTTTAAATAGGGTTTTGTCAGCATCTGGGGTTGTAGGACCATTTGCACCTTCCAAAACTATTTTACAAGCTATTTTATCTGCGTTTTCTCTAGTAATTTGATTTTCTATAGCTGCTGGGATTAAAATATCGCATTTTGATGTAAGTAACTTGTCATTACTAATCAGCGTGTACTTATCGTCCTTATAATCTTTCAAATAATTACCTTGTTTAGTCCACATTGCCAACTTTTCTATGTCCAATCCAGCTTCGTAGTAAATGCCCGTTGATACGTCTGAAACCGCTATAATTTTACACCCATGTTTATAAAGTAGGTCAGCAATCGTACATCCTACATTACCAAAACCTTGAATTACAATCTTTAACTGATTTAAATCTAAATCTAATTTTTCGCATAAAGCTTGAAGCACAAAATATAATCCCGTCCCAGTAGCAGCTTCCCTGCCAACTGAACCTCCAATCTCGATTGGTTTTCCCGTTACAACGCCTGGAACTGAATGTCCTTTTTGCATACTGTAGGTATCCATAATCCATGCCATCGTTTGTGCGTTAGTGTTAATATCAGGTGCAGGGATATCTATATCAGGTCCTATTACATTTATAATTTCAGCGGTATATCGTCTAGTAAGTCTTTCTAACTCTCCTTTGGAGAGCTTCCTTGGATCTACTCGAACACCGCCCTTTGCTCCACCTAAAGGAAGATTTAATAAACTAGTTTTCCAAGTCATCCATGTCGCAAGAGCTTTGACCTCGTCAAGATAAACATGGGGAGAATATCTTATACCTCCTTTGCCTGGACCTCGAACTGTAGAATGATGAACTCGATAACCTTCAAATATTTTTAGAGAACCATTATTCATCTTAATTGGGATGGATACAATTAACGCTCTCTCAATTCTCTTAAGATATTTTGTTATATTTGGATCCAATCCTATTTCCTTAGCAACAATATCAATTTGGGTTTTAGCCACATCATA
>JAUWNA010000402.1 GCA_030612905.1 Promethearchaeota archaeon | reverse complement strand
TTTGTGCATATGGTAAGTTGGACCTTTGGTTTCACATTTTTGGCTTTGGGACCTTTAATAGGAATTTTATCTATGTTCTTACTCCGCAAAGAACCTGATTCTATAAAAATAGGTCAAGGTAAAAAATAAGTTCTAGCTTCTAAAAAATTAAATTCTATTACTTACTCTGTTAAATTAACGTATTTTAATGGTATAAATAGAAATTGATAAAAATGAGTCCTAACATCATTTGTTTGGGAGAACTATTAGTTGAGATAATGCGTACTGAAGTTGATACGCCTCATGGGATAATTGGGGCGTCTTATAAGGGACCATTTCCAAGTGGAGCTCCTGCCATCTTTATAGACTCGGCCACTCGAATGTCCAAATCATTTAATATCTCTACAGGTTTTATTGGTGTTGTTGGAAACGATGAATTTGGAGAAGGAATTCTTAAAAAATTAAAATCTGATGGAGTTGATATTTCTAAAATACGGATTGATAATTCAAGAACTACTGGAATAGCTTTTAATCAATATAATTCGGATGGCACTCGAAAATTTATTTTTGCTGCTGGAGCGGCAGGGCAAACTTGTCCAAATGATATTGACGAGGAATACTTTTCAAATATAAAATCCCTTCATATTATGGGTAGCGCTCTTTCTATAAGTGAATCGTCAAGAGAAGCTTGCTACAAAGCGATTGAAATTGCTAAAAATAAGAATCCAAAGGTAATTATCTCATTTGATCCAAATCTACGACCCGAAATGCTTGAAATTAAGACAATTATTACTATCTCTAAACCAGTCCTTGAGAATACGACTATATTACTACCCAGTGGTGAAGAAGCAGAAATGCTAGCTGGCATTAAAGGTGCTGAAAAAGCTTGTAAAAAATTGCTTGAAATGGGACCCAAATTAGTGGTCTTAAAACAAGGAAAAGATGGTTGTACCATATATTCTTCAGAAGAAAAGAATGGAATAAAGATTGATGGTTTTGAAGTAGAAGAAATTGATCCTACTGGAGCAGGAGACTCATTTGGTGGCGCTTTTATTGTTGGATATTTAGCAAGCTGGAATTTAGAGAAGATTGGTAAATTTGCTAACGCAGTTGGTGCCTTAAAAGTGAAATGTTTTGGACCAATGGCTAATAATACGTATGAAGAAGTATTGAAATTAATGGAAAGCGCTTAAAATCATTTTAAATGTAATGAAAAGACTTTTGTTCTAACCATTTGATTATTTTTAATAATATAATATCTAAAACCAGGTGGCTTAAATTTGAACTTTGCCGAAAGCGGGCCGAGAGCTTGGGTTTGAAATACAAAAGGTTTATTTACGTCAAACCAAGCCTTTAGTTCAAAAGGATCTTTAATTTCTTTAAATTTATCTCGATACCGGGAAGTGTAAATTTCACAAGGTACTTCGATATAAATTGGGAAAAACCAAAAACCAAAATTTATTCGATCGGTTTCTTTAGCTTCTTTTAACCGATACTCTTTTAAGGTGTGTGTGTGGCCACACATAACGAAATCTACTTTCCTTCTAATGATCTTATCTGATCCCGTAAAAATTCTCAAAAGTGTAGCCCAATTATACATTATTGTTTGATACTTTAGGTTTAAAACCAAATCTAACCTTCCAGTATCATTGTATTTTCTTAAATTACTTTCGTAAAAATCTGACCAACTCAACGGTCTACCTTTAATCTTAAATTTTCTTCTAAATTTTCTTTTTTTAAGATAACTAAGATTGGGAGAAACTGGAGGTGTATGCATAACAACAATAATTTTCTCATTATGAGCCAATCTTATATATGCACGTAATAAGTCAACTTGATATTCTTTAATTCCTTTTGTGCTTGGCCCGCCTTTAAGAAGGTCGTGAGCGTCAGCTATAGAGTCCTGACCTGTGTCAAGAAATATGAAATTATATTGATCTCCTATTTTAAGCTTAAAATTAAGATTAGGGTTTATATACCTAAAATAATCTTTTAAAAATTTATCTTTAGCTCGAAGGACAGTAAAGTAATTAAAAAATTTGATGTCGTAATATCCTTTCACATCTGAATGAGTCAAACCAAATATTTTATGAACCTGGCCAAATTTAATGCCGTAGTGGTTTTTACGATAGTCGTGATTTCCAATGGTGGTAAAAATCGGAACCATAATTTCTTGTTTATTAACGAACTCCTCATCGTTTCCTAAATAGGGAGGTTCTTTTAAACCCTTATTCAATCCAAGTAATATATCGATAAAAACATGAAAATTATTCTTGTAATGATAATTTCCTCTTGCGATATTAAGATAATCTATTATATCACCCGTCATTAGAACTAAATCTAAACTTTTTTGCGAAACTTTATCATTGGCAAAATTAATTAATTTTCTCAGATTATAATTAAAGTTATATTTTGCTGTTCTTAATTCCTCGTATCTATCATCTTGGAATTCTTCCTTGAGTTCAAAATCTCGCGTTAGAATAAATTTGTTTATTTTTGATATTTTTTTTTCGTTACCACCACAATTTTTTACCTTAGCCTTTACATTTTGTTTTAAATAATTAAAAATAAAGTCATTTCTCCTAGCAACATGAAGATCTGTAGCGTGAATAAAGCTAAAATCTTTCCAATCTTTATCGTAAATAGCGATACTATGGTAATTAACTTTATTTTCGCTCAGGTTTGGGACATCATGAACTATATCAAACAATAAACAATCTCTTTTAGAAGCTTTTAACAAATTTTCAATTATTTTAATATCTTGTATTTGAAACTTTACTCTGTAAAGCGTGCTTCTTTTTCCAAAAACATCGTCAAATTGAAAAACACAATTATTAATATCCCATACTACGCAATTTAACTCCTCTAAAACGGGCTGATCTCTAAAATCTAACTTTTCAATTTTTTCGATTTCAATTAAATGTAAGTCGATTAAATTTCCTCTTCTCTTTTCAAAATCGCCGCTATCTTTCAGAATTGGTTGGATGAAAATGTTCAA
>JAUWNA010000523.1 GCA_030612905.1 Promethearchaeota archaeon | reverse complement strand
TAAAACTAAAAAATTAAAAAACTAACGATCACATAATTAATTATCTTTTTAAATAAAAAGAACTCGAATTAATAATTTAAAGTGATAATAGATGGCTAAAAGGGTAGCAATTAACGGGTTCGGGAGAATCGGACGAAATTTCTTCCGAACAGTAGTAGAGAAATATCCTAACGAAATTGAAATTGTATCCATTAATGATTTATTCGAACCAAAATACTTGGCTTACGTCTTAAAATACGATACTGTTTTTGGACGATTTAAAGGAACTGTTGAGGCTAAGGAAAAATCTTTGGTTATAAACGGAAAGGAGATTCCTGTTACTGCAGAACGAGACCCAGCAAACTTACCGCATGCTAGTAATAATATTGACGTTGCTCTCGAATCCACTGGATTCTTTACTAAAAGAGAGGGCGCTGCAAAGCATTTAGAGGCTGGAGCTAAGAAAGTTTTAATTAGCGCACCTGCTGTAAATCCTGATTTTACCGTTGTAATTGGTTGTAACGACGATAAATTAACTAACGAGCATAAAATCATTTCGAACGCATCTTGCACGACGAATTGTTTAGGTCCAGTAGTAAAAGTATTAATGGATAATTACGGAGTTGTTAGCGGAATAATGACTACAGTTCATTCATATACTGGCGATCAAAAACCAGTTGATACAGCAAGAGCAGCAGATCCCATAAAAATGATTCGTGGTCGAGCATGTGCAGCAAATATAGTTCCAACTTCCACTGGTGCCGCTAAAGCGATTGGTGTCGTGTTTCCAGAATTACAAGGAAAAATGGATGGTATCGCAATGCGCATACCAACCCCAAACGGAAGCGTTGTTGATTTAAAAGTAAATCTAGGGAAATCTACAACAGTAGAAGATGTTAACGCTAAAATGAAAGAAGCTGCATCGGGTTATCTAAAAGGAATTTTAGAATATACCGACGATGCAATAGTAACTACCGATATTGTTGGCAATCCCGCAAGTTCTATTTTCTCTAGCTTGTGGACCAAAGTGATCGGTGGTACTTTCTGTGGAGTTGTTAGCTGGTACGATAACGAGTGGGGTTATTCCAATCGTTTGGCAGATTTAATCGTCAAGAAATTATAAACAATTAACATTCTCAATTATATTTTTTTCTTTTCTTATTTTTCAATACTAACAGTATGTTTTATTTAACGAAAAATTATGACTCTTTTACCTTATTAATAGGATTTTGTACTAAGAATCATAACTCAAGATAAAGAATAGATTTAAAATAAGAAATGTATGATTCTCTTAAAAAATATAATAATCAAGTATACACAGGCATGAAGATTGGTGGATCTCATAAATGGATCTACAACGACGGAAAATGGATTGAAACGAAAACCGCTCCAACAAAATGGACAATTAGCTTTAATAGTATAAAAACAAGAGTAAATCCATCGCCGTATAATTCAGGGGCAAATATTGGCACAAAATTTCATTGGTATATTATTGCCGATCAAATCGCGACAAAACTCAATAAAGATTCTTATATGACGCAAATGAAAGGTATTAAATATAAAGTCGGTCATAAGCGGCCTCAATGGCGCACTTTTAGTTACAATTATCCTGAGCAAAACTCGTATAAAGAACGAGTCATAAAAATATTAGAAGATGTTCTTAACAGATTAAAGAATGAAGATTTGCCTAAAAACGACTCAATAGCTCGATTTATTTAATGAAATTTAATTGATATACAAACCTTTCATCTTCAAACGAAAGATTGTTAGCATCTTCTATTTTAGGAATAATATTTTGAATATTCTCTTTTTTAATTTTTTTCTTTAAACGGTTGTATTTTTATTCTAAATATTAAATTGGAGTTCCGGGTTAAGTAGCTCACCAGATCTTACATATTTACAAAACAATGAAATATCATGTTCAGGATTACCATTCATAGAACTAAATAATCCTACCTTATTATATCGTGGATGAAAATGGTGTGGTTTTGTAGAAACATTCCACCTATCATCGTAGTTATCAAACCTGACTCGATCTAACTCAATTTTAGAAAAAATAATAGAATATGCGTATTCATTATGGTTGTTATACTGAATAAATAGTTGAGTTTCATCCCGTAAGATAATGTGAATCCTTGCTAATTTGGGTTCAAAATATAAGTTTTTTA
>JAUWNA010000319.1 GCA_030612905.1 Promethearchaeota archaeon | reverse complement strand
AAGAAGCTTTAAAAATTGCAGTAGAGGTAAAAGATCTTGTCGAAAATGTTAGAGATGATGATAAGAACGAATGATATGATTAAAAATAACAAAAAATATTTAAAAAAAATTGAAAGCAGTATAGAGACTATATTAAATGATTCTCAGATTTATTTATTTGGGAGTATACTTAAAGGAGATCTAGTTGCTGGAAGTGATATAGATATATTAATAATTGCAGATGTCCCTAAAAAGCACTTGAAACGAGCAGAATTAATCGCAGAGATTGAAGAAAATGCCGGATTACCGCTTAGTCACCCGTTTGAATTCCATTTACTGACTCAAGAAGAACTGAATACATGGATTAGAATTTATAAGTTTAAGTTTGAGAAAATATCATTATATCTATAATATTAGAAAATATTCCATAGAAAATGTTTTTTAAATTCAATATCTTTTAAAAAAAGTAGAAAACAAAAGAAATTTTTAGTTTTGAAATTCGTTACGGAATTTTACCAATCTATCTGGTTGATTTGACATTATTGCGTCGATGTATTCACCATTATATTTCATAGTAAGAAATTTTTTCATTGATCTTTTAAAAAGAACGCCCCATACATAAAATTTGAAACCATGTTCTTTAACTCTTTTAAATAGTTCGAAATTTGCTAAATTGTAGTTTACATTAAAACCTTTGATGTTTAATTTTCTCATATCTTCGAGTTCTAGATGTTTATCTTCAATTACAGGATGTTTTAAGAAGACAGAATTGATCAAAGTTACATTTTTATCGAAATTTCTAATTTCAGTAAAAAAATTACTGAGAGAATCTGGGCGTGTTGAAGGTTTAGCGAGTTCTATATGATCTACTAATCCATACTCCTTAGCGATTTTGATGATTTCTATTCCCTCTTCAGGATTTGCAACGTCAAAATTATATTTAGTATCATAACTTTCAAACGCTTCGAGAACTTCCCGTAGAGTAGGGATTGTTTCATTATTTTCGAGTTTAAATTTTTTAATTTCTTCTATAGTTAATTCTTGGATTGGAACATCTTCTCCGTTTATTTTAAGAGTATTAAAATAACTTAAAACAACTTCTCCTTCTTTTGATAACTTTGTTTCAGTTTTTATTCCATCGACTCTCATATCATGAATTGCATTCTGAAAGGAAGACATAGTATTTTGTGTACCTGTGAATCCAGTTCCTCGATGACCCCATATAAATGTCCTTATCAAAATTACACACCTCCTATTTCGTTAGTAATTTCTAATGCTAACTTTACGATATCAAAAAAAACTAATGTATATTGGAGATCGCCTTCAACTTTAAGATTTCCATTGAAAAACTCACCAAACCATACAAGTTTTCCTTCAAGAATTAAATTCAAGTTTTTCTTAGGAATAGTAAATGTAATCGGCGGATTATCTTTTACTCCCTTTTCAGATAAATATACTCCGTTTCCAAATTCGATCCAGAAATTGAAATCAGCGTCAGGCATATTTACTTGGATGATATTTTTTTTGAAAAATGTTAATTCTTCCTTGAATTCCTCATTTTCTAAAGATAAGCGTTCGAACTTTTTGTTTAATTCCATGATTGTACTCATTTTTTTAACACCTTTTTATTTAATTTATTATTTATTACAATTATTGTGCAATTATTAGACATTTTAAAGATAGGGGCTCAGAAATATAATATTCTTAACATTCTAATTTATACGATTGACATAAAAATTCGGAAAAATTTTTAAAAAATAAATTTCATCTCAAATTTAGGATTAAAATAGTTGTAGAATTAACTTCGTATTAATATTTGATAGTTTTGTTTGTAATTTATTGATAAATCGCCTAAAAAGCCAAATTTTTATCAAATGATTTAAATTATAATAATCAAATCATGGTAGACTATAAATTCTGGTTGACTAAAATCGAAAATGGCATCTTTTGGCTCTATCTTAATAACCCTGAAAAAAAAAACGCATTTGATCCTAAGGTCGTTAATGAATTGGACCAGATCTTAGAAGAAGAGATAAAGCAAAATTTAAACGTAATTCGCGTATTAGTATGCACTACTTCTATGAACGATATTTTTACCGTAGGGCTTGATATCAAATGGCTCGTAACTCTGGACGAATCTAAAGCAAAAGATATGACAAGGAATTTACAGAAAATTTTTGGTAAGTTTGAAAGCCTTCCAATCCCCGTTATAATGGCTATAAAGGGTTTGAATCTTACGGCGGGATTTGAACTTATGCTATGTGCAGATATTATCATTGCTGCCGATAACGCAAGATTTGGGCAAGTTGAGACAAAATGGGGTATGACGCCTGCTGCAGGAGCAACTCAAAGATTAATTCGTTTAGTAGGACCTTTAAAAGCAAGAGAGATTATTTACACTTCAAGGATCATCGACGCTCAAGAAGCTTTGAAAATGGGTTTGGTCAATGAAGTTGTCCCATTGATGGAACTTGAAGATAGAGTCAATGAAATGGCAAAAATGATGATACAAAATTCAGGTAGAGCAATTGCTTTTTGCAAGCGATTGATTCAACAGGGAATATATAACAACGAACATGGGTTTCAAATGGAAGGAGAATATTTTCAGGAGCTTTTTACTGCTGGAGAACCTATAGAAAAATTAAAGACATTCTTAGAAAGAAAGTAATTATATCTATTACGAAGATTGGAAATTATTACTAGATTTCAAATATTTTTTAATACTTCATGAATGTTACTAACTTAGAAGAAAGTAATACTATTAAAAAATAAAATTCTTAAATTCAAGCAATTATATGACGCATTATAAACCGTATCCTTTTACTGCTATAGTAGGACAAGATTTAATGAAATTAGCTTTAATATTAAACGCTATTAATCCAAGAATTGGTGGTGTATTAATAAAGGGTACGAAAGGAACAGCAAAGTCTACAGCAGTAAGAGCGTTAGCCGATTTACTTCCTGAAATTGAAGTTATAAAAGATTGTCCCTTTAATTGCAACCCCAAAAATTTAAAAGAGTCGTGCCATTCGTGTCAAGATAGGATTATTGCGGGTGATATTAAAGAGGAGAATATTATTCTTAAAGATATGAGAGTAATTAATTTACCAATTAATTCTACAGAGGATCGTGTTGTTGGTACTATTGATATTAAAGAAGCACTCGTAAATGGAATAAAAGCTTTAGAGCCCGGAATACTAGCTGAAGCAAATCGAAATATACTTTATATAGATGAGGTTAATCTTCTTGCAGATAATGTAGCGGATATACTTTTAGATAGCGCTGCGATGGGCTTAAATATAATTGAACGCGAGGGTATTAGTTTTCACCATCCATCTAATTTTATCTTGATAGGAACTATGAACCCTGAAGAAGGAAACTTAAGACCACAACTTTTAGATCGCTTCGGGTTAAGTGTAGAAGTAGAACGTATTGAAAATGTTAATCAGAGAGTTCTAATAATCAAAAATGTTGAGGATTTTCAGGAGGAACCAAATAATTTCTATAATAAATTTAAAAAAAAACAAAAGGACTTAAGAAATAAAATTGTAAAAGCTCGAAAAAACCTAAATTTAATTCGAATTTCTGAAGAGGATTTAAAGAAAATTGCTCAATTATGTATAAATTTTCGAACTGACGGACATCGAGC
>JAUWNA010000056.1 GCA_030612905.1 Promethearchaeota archaeon | reverse complement strand
AGCAACCCAAGAATACTTATCATCAAAAAATAACTTTTCTTTAAACGCATAAACTTATCAATATTTTTTTAAACTGTTTAAGAAAATCAAATTTTTCTACTAAAAGAACATTACTAAAACAATGTATTTTTTGAGTTTTTTTAACATTAAAATATCCGTTTCGTAAAATCCGTAAAACTAAAAGAACCTATAACACAAAATATTCTAAACTTTTTTAATTATTACTATCTACACTTAGAAGCTTTAATTAAATCTTTTACTTGGAGCATTTCTATTAAATAAATAAATAAAGAAATATTTAGTCTAATTCTCTATTATCAAATGAAATTGATACAAAAATTAATAAAAAAGAAGGAAACTCTCAAGTAAAGTTTCTTAAAAAGCGTAATATATAGGATAATAACAATCTTTCTTGGAATGCTAGTTATTTTAGTAGTTACAGGGGATTTGCTTGCTGCTTTATCTTTGGGAATTGCCACAGAAACAGTTCAATTTATCAATTATTTTTTCTATGAAGCAATATGGACTAATTACCACGACAAACGATTAAGACTCAAAATTGAAAGGACAAGGAAAGTTGATATCAAATTAGACTTTGATCTACTAAAAGAGATTTCTTTTGAATTCTCTCAAACAGATACTTATGTCAAAGAAGCGCATGAATCTATCTTGTCTTTTTTTGAGAAATTATTGCAAAACGATAATTTAGCAGAAATACACGAAGACATTCAAAGAGACAAGACTTATTTTGAATTAAAACATAAAGATAGGAGTTTTATGCAATAATTACCTAATTTAAAATTATTTATAAATTAACCAAAATAAAAAAAAAATGAGAGATATTAAGAAATTGGATGTTTTAAATGCCCGACATCTTGTAAAGCTGTCTCATGGCCATTGACATCACATAATTTTGGATTTGTCGGCTGCCTCCAACGATTTCAGCGATTCTAGACATGTTTAATAAATCTTGCATTAGAGTGTTATCGCATAGTCCTGCACCACCCATAAGATTTGCACTTTCGTAACAAATTTCTGCTGAAAGTTTAGCAGCGTGATACTTGAACTGACTAGCAGAAGCTACTAAAGCTTGTGAAATGTTTCTAGGAAGTTCTCCGCCAAACTTTTCCATCTTACTATCGTAATTTTTACAAAACATTAAAAGTCCTAGCGTGACGTTAGTTAATCTTGCCCATAGATCTGTTAAGAGAAATCCTACGCCTTGAAATTTTAGAACCATCTGATCGAACTGCTTTCTGTTGTTAACGTATATGGCCGCATGAGCAACTGCGTTCCAACACTGGGCTATGCAATCGATTGCTATTCCTATTCTTTCAGGAACTAACCCTTCAAATAAATGTTCTCGTCCTTTTCCAACTCCGCCTAACACGTATTCTTTAGGCACTCTAAGGTTATCGAACCTTTCCTTACCTAGCCACACTTTTGGCACATATGGTATGAAAACTCGTTCACAGTTCCAACCGTCCCAAGATGTATCGATTAAAAATTGGGCCATCGTGTTCCCGTTGTTTTTCTCTGCGGTAGCGTAAGCAACGACGTATCCCGCTTTAGGAGCGTTAGTGTTATAAATCTTCTCTCCATTTAAAAGAAAGCTACCGTCGCCTTGTTCGTCGCACGTGGTCAACATGTGTACCGCATCCGAGCCCCTTTCTGGTTCGGTGATTAAAATCGCTCCAGGCGTTTCACCGGTGACAAATTTTTTTAAGATTTCTAATCTAACGGGTATGTTTTCGTGATGAAAATAGATCGGATTAATGGCTAATATTGTAGCACCCCCTGCCATAGAAAACTGAGGGTCAAAGAAACTTAAGGCTAAACACCTCATTAATTCTATGGCTAATCCGTTTTCTGGAAAATTTAAGTCAATTTCTTCGTAAGGATGAGCACGTGAAATTAACCCTTCTTTTCCAAAATCGGGGATCCAATGATAGAATTCTTCATCTGGGGCATGAGTGATGTTATTCTTTTTTTCATAGCGAACACAAAACTTTTCAGCTTTCCTAAGGAAGGTCATATGCTTTTGGTCTAAAACAGTCATTAAATTAGTATTCAAGAAAGCGTATCGATTCTTAAGGCTTAGCTTCTCAAGAATCTCGTCACTAATGGCTTGGTCCATAAATTTGGTTTTTTTTTCGTTTTCCATAATTTTAACTACCACTTTTTGACAATTTTATAATATTATGTTAATTTGTTAAATATATTCTACTATGGAGAAGGAGATTTAACTTTTTAATTTATTTAGTAGAATTTACATTATTATTTTTTTTAATCTCTTAGAAAACTTCTTAGAAATTATTAACGCAGTTTCAAAAGGGCAGTTCTTCTTGAATTGAATGACGGTAATAAAATTTTCCATCCCAACTAAAGATAAAATCCCGTAATCTTCGAGAGAAATTAATTCGTGTATTCTAGAATTTCCGATAATAAATCGGCTTTCTAGTAGCCTTATAATTTCAGATAATACGTTAGAATTAAGGTAAGATACAATTACTCTTCCTGTTTGAGTTAGTAACGCTGAAGATATGACGAAAGACGAGAAAGTATGGAGTTCTTTAAAAACATCAATTAATTCCTTTTGAATCTCATCTGAAACTAGCTTTTTGCTTTCGATGATCTCATCAACATTTTTTTCAAAGTTTTGGTATTTTGAAACTTCGCCATCAAAATCCTCAGTAAGCAGCTGCAAATCAAACTCGTTTAAGAATTCGCTTTTAATTTCTCTCAATTGATTCCTCAATTCGACAAGGTTATCGGTTCTATCGCTAAATAAAGCGAACATTAATTCGCTAGAGTCAGCTTTTTCAACCTCAAAGATAAATCTAAAAGGTCCGACCTCTATTTCAGATAACTCCTTAGTTTTCAGAGTTTGTTTAACAAAAGAGAAAATCGCACTTAAAAAGCTACTTGTCAGTTTAATATTAAAACTATCTTCATATGTTTTATAAAAGATTAGTTCCCCTGTAGATTTCATAATGAAAATATTTTTTATCATGCGAATTCAAAAAATTTATTTTACTAAATAATACAGATTTTATACTTTTTTAATAATAGTTCAAGTTTAAAAATTCTTGTATATCTCGTTCTTATAACATTAACGCAATAGAATTACACATTTTTATCAAAAATTTAATTTGACGAAAATGTTAGTTTAAAAATTTAGCTAAATAGTTCTATCCCAAATTATGGTTTCAAGTTTTATTTGAGAAATAAAAAAGTTTAGAACCCATCAAACTTTGCCCATTCGTCGTCGTCTTCGAATTCGTCGTCGTCCTCAAGATAAGCTTCAACCTTTTTCGCCTTAGTCCCTTCAGTTGATTCTTCTTCGTATTCATCATAATCGTCATCAAAACTTATGGATTTATCTAAATCCGTAGTTAGTTCTCCCTCACTAATTTTTATTTCAGGGATTGGTTCTTCTACGCGCTTTTTCTTTCCGACAAGTTTAAGATAGTCTCCATGAATTTTGATTGTTATAGGTGTTTCTTCTTGTAGAAGGCGCACTACCACTTCCTCACTGCTTGATGTATCGTGTGGCATACGCATTACAATAGCTCTGGAGCCTTCAAATACACCGCTTATAATTTCAACTGTATCGCCCGATTCTAAATATTCGGTAACGCTCCTTGGGAGTATTACGTGTTTTAACTCGACTAATTCAATATTTTGAACGATCCTTCCTTTTATATGAGGTATACCTTGTACTGCAATTTGGACCGCCCTCTTCTGGGGTGCTTCAAAGAACACATAGCCAGGTAATAAAGGGGATACGAGGATTGCCCTAATATCAGGAACAACATCCAAGATTTTAAATCTGTAGAAAATTTGTCTTAAGATATTGCTTTCTTGGTTAATTGTAGTCCTTACAGCAAAGAGAGTAGTAGAAGGTTCTTGACTTTCTTCTTTCTCGATAATAATTAAGTTATCTTCTAAATCTGTTCCTTCCTTTTCACTCTCTTTTACATTATCCTCTTGATCCACCATACTTTTTCCCTTTTTCCTTATTTGAATTATCCTTATTTAAGATGTTTAAATAACAATTCCATAGAAAAGAAGTTTATGATCTAAAGGAAATTCTAAATTAAAAAATTTTGCTTTTTAAAGAGATTTTAAAAATAAACGTAAAATTCTGCTTGTTATGCACAATTAAAGATATTTTAAGCTTTTAAAAAGGAATATTGTTTATATCTAATATTTCTGGAATTCTTCTGTTTCGCTCAAGCCAAGAAATTTCAGCATTAGTATATCTCCAAGTAATTTCACATTTACCCAATTTGCCCTCTACTTTCGTTTCCCAGTCCCATGGAGATATTACTATCAAATCACCTTTTCTTATCCATACCCTTTTTTTAATTTTGCCACGAATTCTGCCTATTCTATGTTCTCCGTCTTGACAAAACACTTGCATTCGTTCACTACCATATATATCAACAACTCTAGCAAACATTTCTCCAATTCGGGTATTTGGCCATTTTACCCGCGTAATTACTGGGGGTATGTAAGGTCCTCTACTCTTTCCTCTCTTTACTTGTTTTTTTTTAGCCACAATATTTTACCTTTTATTTTCAATTTATAAATTTAAAACTTATCTTCAGGTTTATATTCTCCTTTAATAAATACTACTTTAACACTTTTATCAGAATCATTACGAATATTATGCATTTCTTTTGGTTCAATTAAGAATACGGTTCCTTCTGGAGCGTCGTATTCTTTTTCGTCTATAATCATAATGCCATTACCGCTAACAAAATAGAAAGTTTCGTCAATAAAGTTATGTCCATGAGATTTTTCGGCCATAAATTCGCCTGGTTTGAGCAAAATTAAACCCCAATCAATGCTAGGCCCGCGCATTAAATATTTTACGCCAGAATCTCCTTCTCTGTACTTAAAGTCGTTTTCGTTAACGCGTTTAATTTTTTATCACTAATTCTTTTATTATAAATCAAATTATCAAAATTAAATTAAGTTAAAAATTTTATTATATTTAGTTTTAGTAGGTAAATGATATGGATTTAACTTTTAACTTTACAAGTATCCCACATATATTTTTTGGTGCCAGAAAGTTAAATGAACTATATAACATAATACCAAAATTCGGAAGAAATGTTCTTTATGTAATTGGAGGAAAGTCGCTTAAGGAATCGGGTAAATGGGATGAGATAGTGAATATGATGGAAAAGAAATCGATAAACATTTCGATAATTTCTGTTTATGGCGAACCTACACCAACGCTTATTGACGAAACTGTAGTGATGTATAAAAATAAAAATATAGATTTAGTCGTAGGAATTGGTGGGGGGAGCGTTACCGACGCGGGTAAAGCGATTTCAGCAATGATGCCTAAAGAAGATTCAATTATGAACTACCTCGAGGGTGTAGGGAATAAAATACATGATGGAAAAAAAATTCCTTATATTGCGATACCTACAACATCGGGTACCGGTAGTGAGGCAACAAAAAATGCGGTTATTTCTGAGGTGGGCTCTGAAGGTTTTAAGAAATCTCTTCGCCATGACAATTTAGTCCCAAATTATGCCATTATCGATCCCGAACTTGTATTGTCAAGTCCCTCTTCTGTGTCTGCTGCTTGTGGAATGGATGCCTTTACACAACTAATAGAAGCATATGTTTCACCTCGAGCAAGCCCTATCACTAACGTTTTAGCTTTTACGGGCATGAGATATGTGAAAGACGCAATAATACCTGTTTGTAGTACTCACGCTTTGGATATAGGCGTAAGATCTGCTATGGCGTACGGCTCTTTGATGTCCGGGATTGCCCTTGCGAACGCAGGATTAGGCATTATTCACGGATTAGCGTCGTCTTTAGGCGGATTATTTGAAATCCCTCACGGTGTAGTGTGTGGAACGCTTCTTGCAGAAAGTACAAAGATGAACATCACACAATTGCAAAAGATTGGTGATGCGGGTAAAAAGGGATTATTAAAATATGCCATGGTTGGGGCTTTACTTGTTGGTAAGGAAGGATATGAAAATGTTGATGTTTCTTACTATTGTTCAATATTAATTGATACTCTAGAAAAATGGACAAATGATTTAAACATCGATCGTTTAGGAAAGTATGGTATTACAATCAAAGAAGTCGATAAAATTGTAGAAAAGGCAAGAATGAAAAATAATCCAGTACAACTTAAACGAGAAAATATAATGGAGATAGTGCAAAATCGTATCTAAAAGAGCAACACAATAAAATCTTGATAAATTTCAGAATTTTCTAATAATTTCTTTTGCCAATAATTCAAACGCTAAGTCTGTATTTTCTCCCGTTTTACTTGAAATTCGCAAGTAATCGAACATCTCGTAATACTCCTTTACTTCCAAGACATATGGGTCGTTTATTGTTATCATATCTGTCAAATCAGCTTTTGAGCCAAGTAAAAGAATAGGCAAATCAAGATTTTCCCTTCGACAGAGTTTAACCCACTCATCAATACAATTTAAAGAAAAAGGTCTTGTTAGATCAAAAAGAAATAATGCTCCTTTTGCACCCATTATGTAATTCTGGAGGAGGAATCTAAACCTTTCCTGCCCACCAAAATCCCAGATTTGTAATAAAATTTTATTACCATCTAAATCAAGCTCTTTTAGAAAAAATTCAACTCCTAGCGTCATTCTTGTGTCTGCTAAAAATTTTCCCTCTACATAACGATGAAGAAGCGTAGTCTTACCAACACCCCCTTCTCCGGTTGTGATAATTTTTAATACCATAGGCTTAGACATATGATTACCCCAATTATTATATGAGCTTCAAAATTTTAAGCATTTAACTTTGAATTCAAAAAGACTTGTAAAAAACAACAAAAATAATTAATATTATTGAAATTTTAAAGTGTAATAAAGTTTTATAATTGGAGTGAGGGCTCCTTCCTTTAGGTGAAGGATGAAATTTGCAACAAATAATTAATCCTCATCCATCTATGGATCAAAAGCTTAAGCCATCTTTAATCGAAAGAAAGATATTTTTTCTGTCGTAAAAAAATCGTCCTGATTTCCATTTTATTTGCTTTTCTACGCAATTCTGCGTCGTTAGTAGCTAAAAAGACTCTTTTACTTATACTTTTTAATTCCATACAAGACTTGAGTAAAAAGTTATCCGTTGTGTCTTCTCTTAATTTTATGTTTTGTTTGTAATCAATATTATATTTTTCGTTATTTTTTTCTAAATATAAAAGTCCAGCCTTAAAATTCATGTGAAATTTTCTAGCTTCTGGTTCTCGAATCTTTTTAGCTTCTAGTTCGTCGAAAATTTGCTTATAAACGATAAAAATAGTTTTTCCTTCTAAACTCGCGTCTATTTCGTGTAGATAATCTATTTTAAATTGAAATGGAAGTAAAATAAAGTTAGCATCTATTACGATTAAATTTTCTAACATTATTTGACATATAGGTTAAGAATTTAATAATTTTGGCGTTCTAATATTTTTTTTGTTAATAAATCAAAAGCACTGTGTACATTATCTCCTGATTTGCTCGAAACCTTTAAAAAATCAAATAAATTGAATGCTTCTTTAAATTCCAAAGCGTAATCATCATCAACCATAATATCATCAGTCAAATCAGTTTTAGTTCCTAAAAAGAGAATTGGTAAATCGGGATCGTTCTTTCTACAGATTTCAACCCATTGTTCTAATTTTTCTAAGGTAATTGGGCGGGTTAGGTCAAAAAGTAATAATGCGCCTTTAGCTCCTAAAACATAGCTTTCTAATAGAAACCTAAACCGTTGCTGACCTCCAAAATCCCACAATTGTAGTGTACAGTGATGACTATTGACTTCAAGCTCTTTAAGGAAAAATTCGACACCAATTGTCATACGGGTTTCAGCACTGAATTTTCCATCTACAAATCTGTGAAGAAGTGTGGTTTTTCCTACGCCACCCTCGCCAGCAAGGAGGATCTTTAAGATAAACTTTTTAGTCATGATATAATCGCATAACAGGATAATCTAATAGACGTTTTAAATTGAAGCTTAAAAGAACACCTTAATTTGTAATCAAATTTTAAGTTTGTAACTTAATATAGTTATTATACAAAAATTTTCTTATATAATTCTTTTTAATTACAAAAGAAATCCGAAACACCATTAAGCAATTAATATTTATTTTAAAATTTCCTATAGTTAATTGCACTTTTCAAAAATCAATTATTAGAATATAATCAATAGTGTTGAGAATGAAAAAGAGAATACCAACTGAGGAAGAGTTAACTAAATTACAAGTTAAATCTTGGGGCATTTGGGAAAAAGAGAAGAGTATTTTTGATTGGTCATACGATAGTACGGAAACTTGTTACATATTAGAAGGAGAAGTCGAAGTAACTGATAATACAACAGGGGAAAAACTAGAATTTAAAAAAGGAGATTTAGTACAATTTCCTAAGGGGTTAAAATGCGTTTGGAACGTTAAGAAACCCGTAAAAAAGTATTATAATTTTGGAGATTTAGATATCTAGTTTGAATTAACTCAATTTTTTTTCTATCTTATTTTTTAATTATTTTTTTCGATATTTAACAAAATTATTATATAATTAACTGACAAATTATTAATCGAGGTTAATACTTATGAAATTCTATTTTCATAAAATAAAAAAAGATAAAAATTTCTAATAAGGGATATATCTAATGGAGGAATTAAAACCTAAACCATTTCTTCTGGAAAAGAATATTAAATTTTTTTTTGATGGTATCCCGATTCCATCTTATGTTTGGCAAGAGAAAAATAACGATTTCATTCTAATTGATTGTAACAAAGCAGCTGAAAAAGTAACTAACGGAAAGGTCAAAGATCTTCTATATAAGAAAGCATCTGAAATTCACGAAGATAGACCAGATATTATTGAAGCGTTAAATCAATGCTTTCAAGAGAAAAAAAGTCTTTATAAAAAATCTGAATATACTATGAAAACAACTGGCGAAGAAGTTTATATTTCCCTTAAGATGCATTTTCTACCACCCGATTTGATAATTGTTCATATAAATGATATAACGCGACGGAAACTAGCGGAAAAAAAGCTTATGGCTTCTGAAGAAAAATATGGACAATTATTCGAACATTCACCTGAATCAATCGTGCTATTAAAATTAAACGGGACAAT
>JAUWNA010000315.1 GCA_030612905.1 Promethearchaeota archaeon | reverse complement strand
TTTAGAAATAAAGAAACATCACGAGAAACGGTTATCTGAAATCTCGAGTTTAATTAAAAACAAACCTATGATGCCATTCAAAGTTTCTCAGATTCATTTTGGAACGGATTTAGACGAAATAAATTCATTTATGGCTTTAAGTGAAGTATTAGGACATCTTTTTTATCTAGAAAATCAAGGAAAAGTTCAAAAATATAAAAAAAGCGTAAAAATTTATTACAAAAGTTAAACTCTCAAGTGCTTGAATGGTTTAATTTGTAAAAATTTATATAGGCAACCTCTCATCTTGAGATTTTGTCTTTATCGGTTTCAAAACCACACAAATTCTTTCTACGCTCTTTACATCGTTACGCCCTCTAAAATTTTCAACAAGCGCGTCTAATTCGCTAATTTCTGGGACATTTACTTTTATTAAAACGCCACATTGGCCTGCGAGAAAATAAACCTCCTCACACTGTGGGATAATCTGCGTTTCTCTTATCAATTCTTTAATTTCTGATTCGTTATTGGGAATTACCGTTAGAAAAGCTATAATACAACGCTCGTCCTCTCTACATATTCGAATCGTGAATTTTTCGATAACTTTTTCGTTTTGTAATTTAATAACACGCTTTCTTACCGTTGATTCGGATAAGCCAACCTCTTCAGCAATTTCTCGATAAGGACGCCGTGAATCTTCGATAAGCATTTCTAAAATACGTTTATCTTTCTCATCTAGGTTTTTCATTTTAATTCTTTCCTATGGGTTTTTTGTTTACAAGTATAAAAAAAATTTTTAATTAAAATTTTAAAAAAATTATATTATTTATTTTACATTGAATATTTTACATATTCTGGGTATTCTCCAAGTAAAGGTGCGAAAAGTCTTTCGTACTCAACTGCCATACAATGAATACCTGCCGCTTTAGTGGTTTTCTTGATCTCAGCAATAAAAGGCTTGAAAAAGTCGATGTTTATTTTATCAATAGCAGCATATTTGCCAGGCTTATTTCCTTTATTATCTTTTTCTGCTTTTTTAAGAGCTTTCAGGAGATCTTTTGGAACGCTAACTCCAGGGATGTAATTATCGAAATACCACGCGATTCCATGGCTTTTTAACGGAAAGAGCCCTAGAAGCACTGGAACATTGTATTGCTCTAGATCTTTAAGGAAGTCTTTTGCATCGTCAATGTCAAACGCTGTTTGCGTTTGTATGAAATCAACACCACGATCTACCTTACGACCAACCTTTAGGATTTCAGGTTCGCGAGGATTACTGTTAGGGTTAGCAACGCAACCAAAATTCATTTCTATTTTGCCGCCCTTTAACTCATTCCCTTCGTAGTCAGTTCCCTCATCAATCATAATAGAGAGCATTTCACAGAACTGTGTGCTATCAATGTCGTAAACTGCGCGAGCCTTTTTATGGTCTCCAAGAGCTGTATGATCTCCAGTGAGAGTTAGAATGTTCTTCAGCCCCAAAACTGCACCAGCTACTACATCCCCAAAAAGCGCAACTCGATTTCGATCCCTAACTGTGACTTGCCATACTGCTTCAATTCCTGCTTCTTCTTGGATTTTATAGCTTGGAACCAATGATGCCATGTAAGCATCGCCTTGTGGACCGTCCGTTACATTTGCGGCTACGATTCTTTTAGTTTTTTTCATTTCCTTTGCAGAATGGATAATCTCGCTAAGGTCCAAAATTTTTTTTGGCTCTAGTTCGCCTGTGAAAACAAAATGGCCCGCTTCGATCGCTTTGCATAATTGGCTATACGCCTTTCTTTTTGCCATTTAAGTTTTCACCTCCTTTTTTTCTTCTTCGTTAGTATATTCCTTATTGACAACTAAGTATCCAGGACTGGTAGACGTGCGAAAGTCCCGTGGAGGTCTATACTTTTTAAAGAGATCGAGTCTATTAAATTCTTTTAACCTTTCCCAAATGCGTACCCACGCGCAAGGAAGTGTATAACCACCTACTTCACACATCCCATCTACCATTCCTCCGCAGGGGCCATTACTTAAATGTTTAGCACATCCTGCACGGGGACATAATCCTCCAGTCTCTCCAATTATACAATCTCCGCATTCCTCACAGTATTCGATGAAATTGTTCTCACCACTGTTTTGTACACCTCCAAACATGCTATCTTGGGCGGGGAAAGTTAACTTACTAGGAAGCACTTTATTCAACATTACGACACCAAGCCCACAAGCAAGAGAGACTATAGCTTCGTAGTCGTCGATGTAAGGTCGCACTGTTGTTGCTGCGATTCTATCGTCGCACTGTCTTAATACCGTTATAGCTTTCCATATTAACTCCTTACCTTCAGTTCGGGCTTTCAATTCTAAAAGTTGTCCAAGAACTTTTGCTTCACTTATGGAGCGTGGTGGTTGACAGCAACCGTCGCATCCAGCTATTAATATCTTCTTATAGCTCTTAACCATTTCATAAATTTCGTTTATGTCTTTTAGTTGTGTAATTATCATATCATACACGCTTTTCATTCTTGTTTTTTCAGATTTTATTAGATTTTTATTATTTTGTTTAAATCGTAAAAAAAATTTTATTATTATATTTTTAATTTTTCCATTAATTTCGTTGGTTTTACGCTTCGTTGTTTCAAAGATAGCTTTGCTGTATCGACTCCAAAAGCGATTGCCATTAATTCTGCTAGATATAGAATTGGAATATCAAGTTCTTTCTCACCTTTTCTGGAGATCAATTTTTCTTTTCTATCGTATTGGGTAGCACAAGCGGGACAAACGGCAATCATTCCATCTACTTCTTTGTCGAGATTTTTTAAGTCGGTCATTTTCGCTTCGACTAAATTCATTCCGATTTCTTCTTGTAATCTAGCGCAGTATCCACAGCATTCGAGTTTAGCTGCAAAATCTACGGGCGAAGCTCCTATGGCTTTTAGTATTTTGTCCATGCTCTCAGGCCGTTCGGGATGATCAAATTGCATTATTTTTGAAGGTCTTATAAGATGACAACCATAATGCGAAGCAATATTTAAACTATCTAACGGTTTAACAACTTTACTTTTAATCTTTTCAAGCATCTCATCTTGGCTAAACAATTCTGCGAAATGAAGAACTTTTGAAGTCCCCTTATACTCGATGCCTAGCTTGCTTAGAATGGCGTTAACTCTCTTAAATGCAGCCTTATCTTCTTCTAATAAAACATGGACCGTTTTTAAGGTCTCATAACATCCAGAACACACGGTCATAATGTCTAATCCAAGTTTTTCAGCAATAGCTAGATTTCTAGCCCCTAATGTTAACCAAGTATCAATATTAAGCGATTGAGTTGCTACAGGGTCGGGACAACAACCCGCTCCCTCCATCTCCTTATACTTTATTTCTAAGATTTTAGAGATTTCTCGAAAGGCTTTTTCAAAGTGTGGCATTTTCAAAGGGATTGTACACCCTAAATACAACGCATATTCCATTATTTTTCATCCTCCTCTGCTTTTTTTATTAGGTTTCCTAACCCTGTCTCTTTTATTATGAATTGAATCTCATCTAAGTTAGGACCTACGATTTGTGGTAAATCCATTTTGTTTCTTCTTCTATCTATAGTAGTTTTCATTCCACCAGTATAAGGTACCACAAAACCATTATTATAAATCGTATTTATCGTAGCAGAATATTCTATCGGCACATTTCCTTCTT
>JAUWNA010000022.1 GCA_030612905.1 Promethearchaeota archaeon | reverse complement strand
TTTAAGAGAAATATTGAGTTGCTAGAGCTTCTGTTGAGTTAAATAAAGAATTCAATATTTAATTAAAGTTTTTATATCAATAACTGCTATGCGTAAGGATTTTAAATTGTTATAAAGAATTTAGTAAAAAATTGATTATAGCTAAGAATCTCTATAATTTAAACAAAAAAAAAATTAATAAATATAAAATAAAAATTAAACGTTTATTAACAAAACAAATAATTGGTAAAAAAATATGGAAAATATAAATCCAATAGAGCGAAAAATTGTTAGGATAGACCAAGTTTTTGCCGTTGGAGGGACTTATGAAGATCCTTCAGAATTCACTCGTAAAGTAAACAGAAATCTATTGATTTTGAATCAGAGTGATAAAAACTGTAAAATAAAAGATATTAAATTTAGTGCTTTTTCTGATCCCCGATATTCTGGAGCGGGTCCTATTTTGCTTGCGTTCATTATAGCGGAAGTTGATGTAGACATTACTCCAGAGCCTGAAGGGAAAAAAAAAAAAAGAAAGAAAAAAAAAAAGAAAAAGAGCAAATGATATATTTTTAAATGCTAATTTATTATCTTTAAATTTTGGAGCCGTTTAAAACTCTGCTAAGGGTATTTTGTTGTGGTAATAAATTGTTTTGCCATCAAAACTGAGTTGTACTACAAAAATTGGTACTTTTTTCTTTCTCGCTTCAGACAATTTATTGAAAAATTTTGGATCAGTTTCAAAATTCGGTTTGAATTTAGATGCTTTACGAAACACTAAAAAAAGAAGCATCCCTTTATTGTCGATAATTTCTTGTACGTGTCTAGTTCCACGTTCGGTAGGAGCGTCTGGAAACAAGGCTAGGTCTTCTTTTACGAGTGTAACCCCCTTTACTTCTAACGGCACTCCATCTAAAACGAAATCTATCCTGCTTTTACCAATATTAACTTCTTTCCTTATTTCTTTAACTTTTGAAATTTCTGGTAAGTGGGGAAAAACTCTCAATGCGATTTTAGAATGAAGTGCAGTATCAATTAAGATCCATTCATTTTGGCGCTTAACAGCTTTTACATAGTAATCTAATTTACCCCGAGAGTCAGTGAACAAAACTTCTTTTCCTTTAATTAGCAACTCTGTTAGCCTCCCAGGATCGTGGATGTGACCTAATTTTATATCATTTTTGTATTTGATTTCACTTACAAAGCGATTAGGCCGAGTTAAAAAGATTCCCTTCCTGAGATTGGGGATTTCTAAAAGCGGTATTTTTCCATTATTCATAGTAAAACCACATATTATAGCGTTAACCTAATTAGGTTTATTTTAATTTAACTTAAAATAATACCATTATATAATATAAACTATAGAGATAAAAGGAGTTTTATTTTAAATTATCATGATGAACGACGCACAAGATCATAGTAAAGTTGTTAGTTATAAGTTCCATTATATTGATATTAACAAATGTAAGATTTGTAAAGAATTTTCTTGTGAGGAGGCATGTTTTAGAGGAATTTATGAGGTTGTCAACAAAAGTTCTGAACCTCAATGTATCGTTATTGAAGAACGAGAAGATAATTGCATTAAATGCCATATTTGCACAACTGCATGTAAATTAAGGGCGATTACTATTGATTAACTAATCATAAATTTGGTTACCACTTTTTTGGGGAATTTTGTTTTTTTAAATTGGTATTTCAAGTTATAACTTCTGAGTTTTTCGCACAATTTATAAAATATAAGTATCTTTATAATTTGAAAAATTATTATTAAATATATTAGAATATAAGAATAAAAAATGTTTATAGTGTAAAGACATGATATCAGAAAAATTAAAGCTTGATGACATCGATCGTCAAATCATAACATTAGTACAGGACGATCCAAACCTTACGCACACTCAAATTGCTGAAAAAATAAATCGGTCTCAACCAACTGTTGGGATGAGAATAAAAAAGCTCGAGAAAGATGGAATTCTTCAATTTCAACCGGGAATTAATTTCAAAAAGGTAGATCTGTTCTTAGCTACTGTAGAAATAAATACAAAGCGACCAAATGTAATACTTGATATGGCGAAATTCTGTCCTTTCATGCTAAACGCCTTTAGATTAAGCGGGGACCATAACATTATGATTTTACTTGCGAGTTCTAAATTGGATAAATTAGATAATATCGTAAATTACCATTTTAGAAGTAATCCCGATGTCCAGTCAGTCTCGATGGAATTAGTTATTGAGATTGCTAAAGATTTCATATTACCGATCGATTTTGACAGCGAAGAACATACTCCAACGCTGGAAGAAGGGTGCGGTGATAAATGCAAATATAAGTTGGCACAATTTAAAGGATTAGTAGATAAAGTAGAGTAAAAATTCGTTTTAAAATACTAATTAATTTTCTTCTTTCTCTTCTACTTTTGTAAATTTATACTTTGGCAGATTCACGTTCAAGTTACAGTCAGGACCGCAAATGTTTGAATAGTAATCAAACTTTTCTATTTGAAAATCAATTGGGATTACAAAATCATGTACAGAATCTATTAAAATATTGGTTTTTACATTGATAACATTAGGATCCTTTCTAAAACATAGATCTACTACCTTTTCGATGGTTTGGAGATTGGAGGCAGCAATAAAGCATAATAAATTAAATTCACCCGAGATTTTGAAGGCATGATTGATAAAAGGGCAGTTTTTAATTTTAGTTACAATAGTTTCCACATCTTTAGTTGAGACAAAAACAATAGCAACCTTAATATCTACTTTTTTAATGTTGAACCCAACGGCATGGGTGAGTAACCCTTTTCGCTCTAACTTAATAATTCGAGCCCCTACTGCGGGTTGCGATTTTTCTATTTCTTGAGCAATTTTAGAATGGGTTATATCTGGATTCTTTTCGATCATTTCTATGATTTTATAATCATCGTCGTCAATTCCAAAAATTTCTTTAAAAGTTTTTTTTATCATAGTCTTATTCCTAGAGAAGCTATTTAAATTTAAATTTTGTTTCTATGAAATTAAAATTTATTCAAATTTTAGCTTAAATTTATAATAAACTAGTGAAAATATTTATAATAAAAATAACCACAGTGAAACCAACAAAACCAATTAAAAAGTATAAAGGCTTTCCTTTTTCTTTTTCAGGAATAACTTCTCGTACAATAGTATATAAGATTACACCCGACACAAACGAATATAAGATATAGAACATCTCTGTATATTCAAAAAGTATTAAATCTAAAGCTATTCCGATTAAAATGCCTAATAAATTAGCAAAAGCTAGGATGTATTTTCTTTTAATATTCTCTTCAATATTAAAAGTTTCATAAATTTCCAAATCAGTAAATATAAGATGACTTTCCGATCTGTTTGTAATAATTGCTCTAAACCAAGCATATAGGAAAAATAATATTCCCGTAATTAAGTTCATAGCTAATAGACCAACTACAATAATCCCTACGAGAAAATGATAAGTGAAGTTGGTAAAAAATCGAAGTTTGGCTAATTCTTCGTTAATATGATTCTGAATCTTTGATTTATAACGATTGATCTCGGATTTGAATTCTTGTTCTTGTTCATTTAGGGCAGATATAGTTTGAGCGATGTCTTTCAGAGCTATAGTATCTAGATCTTCTTGTTCTAATTCTCTTGTTAATATTTTTTCGATATTTCTTTCCACTGCTTCTAAGGTCTTTTCTTTTGCAATTAATTTTCGCATTCTCCGCTGCGACTTAGACTCTACCTTCTGTAAAATTAATTTTTCAGAAACATGAACGAATACAAAACCAATTACGACAAAGAGATATTCAAAAAGTTTGAGATCTAAAGGAAATTGAGGAATATTTTCTGCGATTTCGGGAAGAAGGACTAAGAAGAAGTAAGCAATAGAGATTCCCGCAATTAAGGATATATCAAGTTTAGGATGTTTTCGTTGGTAAAAATCTGCAATGAAAAAAAGAACGCCAAAAATTATCGAAATAACTGCTAAAATTGCAAAACTAATTGTCATTACATGTTTTAATATAGTTACAATTTTTAAAGTTTTTAGAATTAAATTATAAAATTTTTTACTTCTTGCGAATTTTGTTTATTAAATTAACTAAAGAAATTAATATTTCCATGGTGATTATCAATTCAATTCTTTATTATTACTTCAAAAGAAGACAAGGCTTCTATGAATATGCGCAATAAGTTTTTAAATTCTATAACTTACTCGTTTAAAGAAACTACTACTATATGGCACGAGAATCCCGTATTTACATTAGAAGAAGTTGCTTTTGAAAACAAAAAGGATGAATTCCTTAATAATAACCAAATCTATTTAGGTTTGACAGAAAAACCACTGATTTTCTTAGAAAATTTGAATTTCATTGATACTAAACTTAAACCAGATATATTAATTTTTGCAAGCAGACATACCTCAAAAACCGCGCGCCCGGCGTTATTAGTTCATACTACAGGTAATTGGGGTAGTAATACGGATTTTGGAGGCAACCCTCGCGATTTATCCAAAACAAGTGCTTTATTTCATAAGGCTGGTTTTGTTTCTTTAAAAGACCAGATCTCCCTTCTAAATAATCCAAGCTTTTCTTTGGATATTGAGGTAACTCACCACGGTCCAACCATTTTAGACATACCATTAATTTTTATAGAACTGGGAAGTAGCAAAAAGGAATGGATAATTGACGAAGCTGGTGAGCTCGTAGCAAGCGCTATAGTTAATTCCATATTTAAATATCTTATATTTAATGAAGATAAAAACCAACAAGTAGGTCTTGGGTTTGGTGGGACTCACTACGCTCCAAACTTTAATAGGTTAATTACTAACAACGATGTAGCAATGTCGTTTATTTGTCCAAAATATTACATTCAAGAATTAGACGAAAATTTGATCGAATTGATGATTTTTAACACATTAGAAAAAGTTGATTTTTTTATAATTGACTGGAAAGGTACGAATTCAGATGATAAAAAACACTTAATTCCTTTATTGGAGAAGTTTGATATTCCAATTAAAAAATCTAAAGATTTTTCAAAATTTTAAAAAGATTGAAATAAAATCGGAGAATAGTACTATTCTTCCTTTAATTTCTCGTAATATCTTACTAAATTATTAAAAATATAGTGACATGCTGAATAACCTTGTGTAGCCGCTTTTAATAATACTTTGTTCAAGTAATCTGGATACTTAACATCGCCATCCACTGTAACATTTAATTCTCTTACATTATAGTAGCTACGATAAAATAACGTTGGCCAATCTACTAAGGGGCGAATAGTTTGATTAAACTTTTTTTTACCTTCTTCAGATAAGTCCAATTCTTGTTGTAAGTGATAATAAAGATATCTACCTTTCTTTGTTTTATTAATAAACCCATCTGATATTATTTCTCCCATAATCTTTTTCAATTTAGGAAGTTTTAGTTTTATATTAATTTTTTTGAGATTTTCGAGAATTTCTGTGTCTCTCTGACCTTTAAATTTTATTAATAAATAAGTTCTAGCTAAAATATTATATTTTAATGGTACAGATTCATGATCTAACTGGTTATATTGAATTAAATTACCTAAAATTTCTTTTGCAACTAAATATTTGAGAATGATTTGATCCTGCTCAGTAAAACTACTTGTGAAAATGTCAGAGTCGTCAAAATAAGAACGATAAAGCGCGTTTAGCAAAGATTTTATCGAGTGAACCCCGTCTTCAAATGATAGTTTTACTGTATTTAAAATCTTAATCCTATAATCAATATCGGTCAAAAATTTTTCTTTTTCCCTGGGAATCTGGCGAATTAAATGAGGCTTTTCTTTTAAGGATTCAAGATTTTCGTCCCATTCTTTTTTAAATCGATAAGATTGGGTTTTCGCGATAGTGGAGAGTTTATACACAACATCATACAGTTTATTTAAGAAAACTTCTTCGTTTACATTAGTCATCCAAGAATCCCTTAATATTAGAGCATCAAATTTTTTTAAAATTAATAAGTATTAAACTCTAAAAATTATTAAAGTTTCATTTAAAAAAAGTAATATGTTAATAATTGGGTGTTGAAGTATAATTTACTCTAATTAATAAGAATTGATTGTTATTAGAAAAAAATCTAATTTTTTTAATTGTATTTATCTTATTTATTATATATTGAAGTTATTTCTAAAAAAATAAAAGAGTAAAGGCGATTTATAGGTTGAAAATTGAACACTTGGCTGTTTCTTCAAATTCTGAAGAAGATAGCGATAATTTTTTTATCAAATTATTGGGATTGAAAAAGTTGAGATCTTTCGTAGTATCAAGCGACCTAATGGAACAATTCTTCAAAATCAAAAAGGAACATAAGGTCATCAGGTATGGCACCGAGGAGGTAAGTGTTGAAGTATTTATTACTGGCGATAAAAGCAAAGTCTTAGATAAATTCACCCATATGTGTTTAGTAATAGAGGATAGAGCTAAACTAATAGATACAGCAAGACAAATGAATTACGAAGTAATTAAAGTGCCGAGAAGGGACAGCGATGTTTTTTACTTATTTTTAAAAGATAAATTTGGCAATTTATATGAGATTAAATAGTAACAAAATTTTTTAGAGTGGATTGGTATTTAAAACAAGGAGTGTTTTTAACATTCTGATATAATAAGTGAGGGAACTTTTAATGCCAAAGTTGTATAAGTTAAAATTAATTTTAGGAGGGGCTCAAAATTCAGGCAAGAGCTCGTTCATAAATTTCATAAATAGGCATCAAAAAGCGGAACCTCCGATTGGCGTTTCATTTGAGTCTGTAAATTGTTACGCCAACAATGGGGATTTATATAAATTTCTTGTCTGGGATTTAAAAGATCGAGAAAGATTCAGATTCCTTTTCCCTGTGTTTTGTCGAGGTGCTTATACGGGATTAATATGTTTTGATTTATCTGATAAAAATTCTTTTTTAGATTTAAATAGATGGATAACCCTTTTTCGAGAGAGTGCGGGAGAGATTCCTATAATTTTAATTGGAACAAAAGCAGACTTAGAAAAGAGAGAAGTTACAGATGAAGAAATTAACGATTTAATTGCGAGAGAAGGTCTTGAATGCGCTTTTTTTACATCTACTTATGATAATGATGAAAAAAAAGAAGAAATTTTTAGAGAAATAGTTCAAAAAATAGATTTAAATAATCCTCTTAATCATTTTTATATTCTCCAAGATTCCGACGATAAAAAGTTTAAATTGATAGAAAAATTGTTTGAACGATGTCCTATTTGTAAGAAGAAAAATCATAGTAACAGAGATTTGAGAAATGTCTATTATAACAAACATAATCCCGTTACAATAAGATTGAGAGAGAACTTACTAAGGCTAATTAATAATTTAGAAAATATTAATATTGAACATTCTAATAAAATTTCGATTGGAATTCCTTGTTGCGCCTGTTTTAAAGAATTTTTTGGAGAACAACAGGTATAATTCTCTACTTTTTTAAAATTCCAGATGTTTTTATTATGTCTAAGTGATCAAACGCTAGTTTTAAGGATGCTAATTTTGATATCGGAACAATTTCTAAAGATTGAGCATCGTCTTTTGCCAACGGTTTCTCAGTTTTCGATAAAGGTTCACACAAGAAACCTATTGACACAGTATGGCCTCTTGGGTCTCTGCTTGGATCGGAAAATACACCTATAAGTTTAATTAATTTTACATTAATGTTTGTTTCTTCATAAGTTTCTCTAATGCACGCATTTTCTATAGTCTCGCCTATGTCAACGAACCCTCCCGGTAAAGCCAGTTCACCTTTAAAAGGGGGATTTTTTCTACGAATTAAAACAATTGAATTTTGCTGAAATAATATAACGGCGTCAACTGTTAGTAATGGAGTTAATGGTTTTGGCATAGTTAATCATCCCATACGGAAGAGCTTAATAAATGTTCGATACGCGTTCGACGTGGTCTGACAAATTTAGTCCGACTTGCTTTTCGTTCTAAAAGTAGAATTCTTTCGAGATTTGTAGAATTTACCATATGAACTTCTATATTGCCTTCGTCTAGAAAAATATGGTTAAAGCTAGGACTATCATCAGCTCGGATTTTTTTAGAAGTGGAAGTACCACAATAAAGAAAAGTCGTTGGACCAATTACATAAGCGTGGGGGACATGCCTATGTCCCATTAATACTAAATCAAGCTCAAAAAGTTGAGTAAATTCAAGTAATTCCCCTGCATCTCTCACAGTTGTGAATTTTTGCCCAGATAAAGGAACAGGGATTAAATGATGATGAAGTGCTAATACTCTATTCTCTAAATTTTTATCGAATTGCCTGCCACACCAATCCAACTGCTCATCTCCGCACAATCCATGAGCGACATCGTCTCTAGCAGTGCAGATTCCAACGATTATAGTGTCTTTATCGTCAATGATTAATCTTGATCTTCTAGGACCAATTAATTTTTCAAAAAAGATTATTCCGCTATTCTTTACATCGTGGTTTCCGGGTACTGCTATGAACCTTGTGTGTTCTCGAATTCTTTTCAGATAAGGTAATACCCCTCTAAATTGGGAAATCCTTCCTTTATGAATAAGATCTCCAGTACAAATAACAGCATCAGGCGATGTATCTTCAATGTATTTAATTATATTTTCCATATATTCGGGCACAAACTCGGAACCATAGTGCAAATCGCTAATGTGTATGAGATTCACCATATTAACATAACAACTCTTACTTTAGATTATTTTTATATAATCTTAATGCACATTAAATTTTAAATTATATTAAAAAAAAAAATTGTACTTATTCATACTTATGTACTTTTTTTACACATATACTTCTCTATTAAAAATATTATCAACTTTTCGAATTTGAGATATCTCGTTAAGTATCTGTTTATCTCTACAATCGACACAAATATTTTTAATTTTAAGCCATCTTAATTGTCCGCATTCTGGACAATAAAACTCTTTAAAAATTATTTTCATATTAAATTTCACCTTTAAATTCTATTATATTTTAAGATTTTAACTACATCTAGATTAATCAGATCAAGAATGTAATCAATAGATTTCTCAAGTGGTGTTTGTGATAAATCGCTATTACATCTTAAATTATCATCTTTTCCTTCTCTAAAATCTATTAAAATCTCTTCAAACATTTTATTATTATTTTTTTTCTTCAACTTAAATAAAATAAGGATATATTCAATTATAAGCAATTTCGACATAGTATATAGATTCTATATAGATAAAAGATATAAGTTTAAGTCAGAAAAAAGCAGATTTTGTAAAATTTGATGTTTGTCTATATATTCAATCGTTCAAAAAATACAGTATTATTCTGTATCCAATTTATTTTATATCTAATTTCTCTTTTATGCTTTTAATTAGATCTTCGACGCTTAAATCTTTATTTTCGATAAATCCTTGACCATAATCTTTTTTGCCACCGCCCTTACCACCATAATTAGAAACGATTTCCTGAACAAATTTTCCCATGTCGAAATTTATCTCTTCTAAAAGATTTTTCCCTATCATTCCCATTAGATTAATTCCTTTTTCAGTCTTATTGATGAAAAGAGTAACCAATTTCTCGGATTTCTGAAGAATTTTCACGCTTAAATTTTTAAGATCTGTTTGGGAAAGATTTTCAAAGGATTTAAGAACCATTTTAGAATTTTCAAATGAGAACGCTGAATTTATAAGTTCTTCCACGTAACTTTCGTTTAATAAGTTTTCTACATCTTGCATTTTGGTTTTAGCTTCTTTCCATTCTTTAAATAACTTATTTACTTTTAGTGGAATATCATCTTTTTTTGTGTTTAGGATTTGAGCTAATTCCGTCAAGATGTCTCCTTCAAAGGTGTTGTTTGAATCTAAAGACATATCATTTTTATTAACCTTTCCCGTTTGTAAAGCTTTATTTATGTTTTTCCATTTGTTTAACAATTCAGCTACTCTCCCAACGATCTTAGCCCGTGAAATGTTAAATAGCGATTCCAATTGGTTTAAAATTAGAGTCTCTTCTTGCTCAAGTTCTTTTGTCGCATTTCCTGCCGTAAAGGTCAATCTCACTATTCCATCTTGAATCTTTTGGGATTTAGTTATTTTAATTCTTCCAGTTTCTGACGTATTATTTAAATGCGTTCCACCACAAGCTTCCACATCTACTCCTGGAACCTCTACGAGTCTTATATTTTTGCCAGGTACTGCGCCTCCTTGGTAGATCGTCATTCCATATTTTTGTTCCGCATCTGAGCGAGGCATAAAAGAAAGTTTAAGATCGATTGCTTGGTTTACTATTTCATTTGCTTCTTTTTCTATTTCCTTTAACTTGTCATATGGAACTTTAGCAAAGTGAGTTATATCTAAATGAGATCTTTTAAGCGTTTTTTTCGCCCCTGCTTGGTTAATATGGTCTCCTAATATATGACGGGCCGCAGCATTAACGATATGAGTTGCCGTATGGTGTTGCGAGAGTTGAGTCCGCCATTCTTTATCTACTTCGATCTTAACGGTGTCTCCTTCTTTAAAACTAGGTTTTTCAGATAAAACATGAACGATATGGCTACCTTGCTTAAACACATTATCAAATTTTTGACCGTTAATAGTTCCAACATCATGTAATTGCCCTCCTGAAGTAGGATAAGCAACAGATCGATCAAGAATTACCATGTTATCAATAATTTTTAGGACTTTTGCGTTGTTTGAAGTATTAGTATAATCGTAATAGTAAAGAGACTCGGTCTCTGGAACACCATTTAAATCTAACTCAAATTCTTTCTCTGTTGCGTGAATTTGCTCTACTTTTTCGTGCCTTTCTACTACTAAACTATAAAAATTATCTGGGATCTTTATGGTTCTACCGAGCTTTTTCGCGGCTTCTTTAACCATTTCAGGGTTGATGCCTTTGGAATCGTATATTTCAATTAAAGTCGCGGTTGAGATATCTCCTTCAGAAAGTAATTTTTCTAAAATTTTACTGGCTTTTCTTTTTGTTTTGTAATACTTGTCTTTTTCTACGTTTAAAATTTCTCTAATTTCATCCAAATGCTCAGAAACTTCCGGAAACAACTCTTTTAATTCTTCCGCGTGCCATTTACAAACATCAGCGATATTTATGTCCCAATTAAATTTATCGATAAAACTTATAGCCCTTCTAAAAATTACTCTAAGATTATACCCCCCTCCTACGTTAGAAGGGAGTTTTCCATCGTTTATAGCAAATAATAAACTTCTCGCGTGGTCAGCAATTGAATAGATAGCAGTCATGGGCATGATCTTCCCTCTTAATTCCTTTACTGAGATTTCTAAATCCTTGGCTACCCTCTCCCATGCCGCATCCATATCGTCTACTTCGTCGATATTTAAGTATGCGGAGTATTTTGAAAATTTATTGTATAAATCAAAATCCAAATTAATTTCAGTTAGCTCCCTTAACTTTGATAAAACATATGGAAATGTGGCTTCATAGATGTTTGGAGTACCTTGTGAAAACCATGCCACGCGTTCTTGACCTAACCCCATATCCAAAACTTTTAGGCTTAATTCTCTAGGTCCATCTGGAGTTTGTTCGAACATTGTATAGACTTGATTGAATAATTCTACGCCCCTACTAAAAAACTCAAGACTACAGCCGAAAGAACCTCCACCAGCCCAAGAATCTTCGTGAATCGTTATTTCTTCTTTTGAGAGTCCTACACCTATGGAAATAAAGTCGTGTATATCCATAAAAAGCTGTCCTTGATTCCATTCTTCTGGGGTTCCAAAAAAATGCTGTCCTAGCATTTGGAAGCCGGTATTATGAGACCCTGTGATTCCTACATTCTCAATATCATTAAATCTCAAACAGAATTGAGGTATAATTAGTTTCTTCGCTGGAGGCTCAACTTCACCCGAGATTACGTAAGGTTGGAACGCTGAGATTGATGCTATTGTAAATTCTGATGTAGGATTCCATCTTGCCACGCATGGATATCTTTTTATTGGTTTATATCCTCTTGGTTCTAAAATTTCAACAAATTTATTCCATACACCAATATAGGATAATTTATGCGTTAGTGGCTTTCCAGCAACTTGAAACCCGCCAGAACAAGCAGGATCGCCGCATACATTTCGGTCCTTACGGGTTGTCCAGAAATAAGCACTACAACATTCACAATGTTTTCTAATGTAACCTAAATTCCTAAGTTCTTGGGTTGGAAAAAATTCATCGGGTTTCTTAGATGCGATCGTTTTAAATATCTTCTTTAGTTCTTTATCAGTACGAGCACTTTTTAGCTGTTTCTTCTCTTTATCGGATAACAATTTTAATCAAAGGTTTGTTGTTGATGAACATCTGATATTATTAATTAATACAATTAATGTTTTCCTAAAATCTTTTGCTCTAAATAAACAACATCAAATTTGAAGAGTGTGATTTTAGCATTTATGAAGCTAAAATAAAACGATTTTAGAAATATTGCTTTAGTTTATACAAAATTGTTAAGCTTTTTATATTAATAAATTATAATTAAACATCCAAAACTTTTCCAATGTTTTGATAAATTAAAGAGGTGTGAAATCAATATGGTACATGTAATGGTTAAAGTTAAATATCCTTATCATAAAGCTGAGGAATTTTTAAAATTTTATCTTTCAGGTAAAGTTCCGAAATACCCCGATTACGTGAAACGAATACACCAATGGATAGGACCAGATTATAACGTTAAAATCTATAATATTTATGAACTTCCTGAAGATAAACTATATGAAGGTATGAAAGGAATTGCTAAACGATTTGCTGCGTATGCTGCGTTTGAAGGTTACCAATTCAAGATTGAACCTTTAGTAGAAGGATCAGAGGCAATAGAGTTGTATAAAAAATAATTTTTTTTATTATTTTGTGGAATTTTTAAAATTATAATCTTTTTTCTTTTTTTAAATATTCATTTTAGTTCTAAATACTGAAGATATGAGTAACCTAATTACATAATGAAAATCTTAATAATATAAAGGATAATAAGATATATAAAAAGATTAATAAGATAAATATA
>JAUWNA010000124.1 GCA_030612905.1 Promethearchaeota archaeon | reverse complement strand
TCTCTAATAAAAATCTATCTTTATTCAGAATAATAAAATTTTTTACAGAAAATATATTATAATTTATCAAATCTTAATTTTATTAAAGCCCAGTGGTGTAGAGGTCAAGCATTTGGGGCCCTGAACCCTGCGACCACGGTTCGAAAAATTAACGAAGTTCTCGTGTATCGAAATTCCGTGCTGGGCTATTTTATTCTAACCCGTTCTTTTTATTATATGATAACCATATTTAGTTTTAACTGGCTGAGAAAACTCACCAATTTTAAGCTTTGTACACGCGTTCCAGAACTCTGGAACCATATCACCCTTAGAGAATTCTCCTAAATTGCCACTCTTTTTTTTACTTGGACAAGTAGAAAATTTTTGCGCCAAACTTTCAAATTTCTCTCCTGCTTGTATGTCTTCTCGTAATTCTTGTGCTCTACTAAATTTATCAACTAAAATATGACTTGCCTTGATTTTTCCTCCGCGAATTGGTGCTCCTCCAGCACTTTTTCCTGAACCTTTTGAACTTTGACCTTTTTTTTGATATCCGGTCCCATATTTTCCTTTTCCCATTATTTTACACCTCTATTAAATATTTTATGTTGTACCTTTTTCTGCACGTCTTAATTCTGCTTTTTTAACCATCATTTTTATGTATAAATCTTTTGTAGTTTTGGGAGGTAGCATCTCCTCATCTTTTCTTTTTAGCGTTATTGCTTGTTCTGGGCAAGTTGTTACGCAATTACCACACCCGATACATAATTTCTGCTCAACAACAGCTATACCCTCAACCATCGAAATAGCATCCATCTGACATCGATTTAAACAAGTTTCACAGCCGATACATGAGTTCGAATTAACATTAGCGTAATAATTAGAATAAAACAGTTCCCAAGGACGCTCAAGTTTCTTTAAATTTGTTATAAGATCGCAACAACATCCACAACAACAACAAATGAAGTTAGGATCTTGAGCGTTTCCAGGTTGAAGAATTAAACCTTCTTCTTGGGCTTTTTTAAGTATATTTAAAGCTTCATCCTTTGTTATAAATCTCCCGTTATCTATGTCTACGACATGTTGAGCAGAATTATTTAGTGCGAAACAGTGTTCGCGCATATTCGTCTGTTTACACGACTCGCCGATCAGATCTTTACCTTTTTGGCATATACAATCCATTACAGCAATCTTCTCAGTATTTTCAATTATTCTTTTTAGTTCGTCGTATGTGGCAATATTGTGTTCTGGCGTGATGCTTTCTTCAACTGGAATTGTTCGTAATTGGTTGATTTTTGTGCTTACGATTTCATCTCGGTATTCCTCTTCAAAGTATAGCTCGATGTCTTCATAAAACTCTTTGGTAATCGACTTTACTTGATATTCATACATACCTACTGCTAAAAAGGCGAGATGATATCGTATCTCTTCCCCATTTTCTCCCATCTCTCTCTTTAAATTGATAGCACCATTGTGATACATTCTGTCTAAGATGAGCGTAAGTTCCTCTGTGGATTTTACTTTTTTTTTAACCCTGCGATAAATCGTTTTCACAGGTTCGGGGATAAATCGCATGTTAATAGCAATTTCTGCTTCTTCAGGAGTAAAGAAAAATTTTAACAATCTAATTTCTACGCCTGATTTAGTCGCAGGAAAGCCTATAGGTAAAGTATTTAATTGCTGTTGTAGCTTTCGATAAATATTTTCTTCTTTTTCAATCATTTTTCTCGTTTAAATTCTACTAAATTAAATCATCAAATTACTGAATTAAATTAGATATATTTATTAAAGTTACGCCTACACCTTGATAAGTTTTAAATAAAGTAAGAGTAATGTTGTAGCGTTATTGTAAAAATAGGTGAATGTAATACTGAAAAGGAGTATAATATTGAACGCTATTTATTAGTCTAATTTATAATTAAATAACGGAAATTCTTAATTTCTTTAATTCCATTTATATCAACTACAATATTTTGAAAATCGTGTACAGTCCCTTCAAAAATCATAAAAATAATTAGATTTTCTCCTTGAAAGTGTTGATTCTTATTTACTATTTGCTCGTTATATTTACTCTCTATCTTATTAAATTTTCTCTGAATATTTGGATCGTGAGGAGTTACAATCATCATATTTCCAACAATTTTTTTAGTAGTTGGAATTGTTTCTCCGTAAGATTCTCCATACGACTCTAAATTTGAAACCTCAATATCTGACATTAGCCTTAATAGAGCATCTCTTATTAATTTAGATTTGTTTTCGTATTGATTTTTAGATACTAGTTTATTAATAAACTGCTTTAGGCTTTCATTTATTGAGAATGAAATTATAGGGCTCATATTATTTTCTCTCTTTTTAATTCTTAATTATATAAATTCGCAATAACACTTATAAATGTTTATAGAAAAAACAATCACAATCTTATGGCTCGAGCAATGACATTTTTGAATTTTTCTACATCGTTCACCAGTTTATCGGCATCCTCATCGCTAATTTTGTCATCTTTGCCGTACTTATTCAACTGAGTCAACCAAAACTCAATTCTACCTAAGATCGCCTCTTTGTCTCCCAAAATTTTTCTCAATCGAATAAAAGTATCGTGTAGTTTATTTCTTATATTCTGTGCTTTCCATCTAAGCATACAATAATCGCTGACTTCTGCTAAGTTTTGAGTGATTGCCATAATATCAATAGTTTTCTCCCTTTCTTCTGATTTAATCTTACGAATGATATTAATTTCCTCAAAGAGAATTTCGATAATTTTTGCTAAAAATCCTGTGAGTTGTCCTGGGTTTCCACACCAGACCCTAACTTCTAACGATTGACTCGTCTCGTTAACGTAAATTCTCGTTATAATTCTCCCTCCAGTAGTTTTTGCTTCCGAACAGAACCACGCCTCCCCTTCGTAATGTCCTTTAACATCTGAACCTTCATGGGAAGTAACAGCGCTAGTATCAAAGTTTTTCAGAGTTCTTATGGCGGCCCTATAAGCTAATCGCGGGTCTAAGTCGGCTATTAAAAAAGCTCGTGCGTCATTTCCTAGCGTTTGTATTGCGACTTGACAATCCTCTATTGTACTCATAGAAGTGCAAACCAAGGGACATTTTATAGTTACTTCTTTTCTTTTGATATTTAAAGTGTGTTTGGTGCCCTGGGCGTCTTTATAAATAACTGTACCACTAATATTCGACACACCACATTGTTTAGGCTCCAAATAAAAATCTACGCCCCTAGAATTCTTGGACTCGATTACTGGAACGTTGATTAACGGCAGTTTTACCTTATAACTTGAGGGTGCGTCCAATAGAATTTTAACATTATTTATTGCCATACTACTTTTATTCCTAACGGCTACTTTGAAGTGTAACTGTCCACCTTCAAAATCGTAATCCCTTACAACCTCAATTTTACCCTCGTCAATTGATTGGGGTTTTTTCTGTTTCGTACGAGTTGGTCCTGCTTGTGTTCGGGGGACGCTATAAGCCATAAAAATTCTCTTGTGCATGTCAATGTAACCATCAATGTCGCCCTTCCCAATTAATTGAGCTAGATTTTCTTCTATACTGGATTCAGTAACTCCCAATCGATTCGATAGTTCTCTCAAAGGCATAGTTCTATATGCTCTTGCTAGTTCTTTTATTTTATCTTCAAGATATTTTCGCGTCATAAATTCTCTTCTTTGAGTGAAAATTCCTTTTATCGATCCCGATTTTATGAGGTCATGGAGTGATTTCCTTGCGAGTTCTTCTGCGATTTTTAACTTTTTTGCAAGCTTACTTAATTCAAACAATCCACTTTCTTTAGAAAAGTCTTTGATTTCTTTATAAATTCTATCAGATGTAATAATTTCGTTGCCACGATCAGCAAAAAACGCGGTAACGGCATTAGTTCTCATCAAATTTACGCAAAAAGATTTAGATAGTTCCTTTGGAATATCGAAAACTTTCGCAAGTTTATCTAACGAGATCCTTCCATGTTTTTTTATTTCTTTAATTAAATTGTCCATAATATATTTTTGAGCGTAATAAAATTGCTTGGTTTGTGAGAAGGAACCTTTAATCTGAAATTGACTTATTAATTTATATATAACTTTAATGGCTATTTCAGAACTCATATCAAGCATGGTGGCTAAATCAGCTACTTTTAAAATACCCTCTTTTTGTATTTTTGAAAGGATTTTTTCTCTCATCTCGTACGAAATGTAATAAAACATTTGGTCCTTCTGATCGATTATGCCGTATATACGCTCCTCGTCGATGTATTGATTAATTAATTTTATCATTTGTTGAGCTGATATGTTAAAAGACTCCATAATCGTAGAGAAGTTAGCGATTGGCGATCTCTTTAAAAATTCTAAAAAGCAATTAGGACAAACTTCTTTTCCGATTATCCTTTTTAAAGACCTACGACATAAACTTAAGCGATATCCTTTTATTAAATTATACTTAGTTGCTTCTCTTGCTAATTGTTCTTTAGTAGGAAAAAATAAGCCGGGGGACTTTAAGTAGGAGTTCCAGGCACAAGATTCATCTGTGCACTCTAAATAATATTGACCAGATGACAATCTCTCTAACCTCAAAAGCGCTTCGCACTCCGGACACTTACTATTTTCAATAACGGTACATTTATAAAACTTTTCAGCAGCGCTTGCTTTTGAATAGGATATTCCATGCTTTTTGCAAAGCCAACTTTCTGTTGTAGCCATATGATGGATGCAAAAACTTGATTTGCATTTCTCACAGGTAAAAGAAATGTTTTTACTCTCACAGAATTTGCATTCCATTATCTGATTATCTCCATAATTGTTGAAAGATATAGATTTGTTTGTAATATATATAAAAATACTGATATAAATTATTTTATGAGACCAACTATTGATTTTTTTGAATTATTGATAAGTTTTTAATTTTTTGAATCAAAAATATAAAAAAACTAACGGTATATATATGATTACCTACAAACCTATAAATCCCACAATTCCTATAAGATCTTATAAGATTGGAAATACAGAAACTCCTAAAAACGATAGAACCATAACCGAAGTATTAAAAATTATAATTATTAGGAGCATAATGTAATAAATTGTGTTCTTTCTGCTTTCTTTTGGCTTAACTATAAGCGAAGTGCCTTGTTTAGCTAAAGCAAGTGGAAATAAGCCCGCAAATGTGCCTAAAGAGAAATAAAATACTACTAATAGACCTTCTATGAATCCATATCCAAGAGATAGTTGAAATGATTGAGAATATATAATTAATTCAAATATGCACGGCGCAAATCCTGCTATGATTCCAAAAACATAAGGTGTTTTCTTTAATTCCCAATCTAAACTAGGGATGTCCTTGAAATATTTAGAATGAGGCAAATAATCCCGTCTTGTAATGAACACAAAAAAAAATATCCCCACAAACATAGATGTGAACGCTCCAAAGAAATTAATAACTATAGGGTCGGGTGTAAAATTTGGTATAATAAATCTTGGGACTTGAGTGATAAAAACCGTAATTGATGCAATAATCATATTAGAAGTAATTAATCCCAATCCATAAAGCATTAATATATAAATACTCTTTTTTGGCGTCTTTGCTATTCCAAACGACCAAAAAAAGAAGATAGCTTTATCTTCACATGGAATTAACGTATGTAATATTCCTAATAAAAATGCTGGCATTAAAATAATAAAATATTCTTGAACCATTTTTTTTATTAAAGAGCCTTTTGGATTCGTTTATTATTATTCAATATTTCATGTAAAATTTAGAATTGAAATTATTTAAGCTTTTACCTTATTATTTTTCATTATTTTCCTTTTTTAAGCAATATTTGCCAATCCCTATAAAAATAAGCATTAAAAATATTGTTGAAGCGAAATTAAATGGAAAAAACATTTCTGTTAAAAACAGTTTTGTTAACCAAAAAATTCCCATAAAAGCTAAATCAAAGAAGTTCAAAAAGAAAAAACTGGGTTTAATATATTTTCTGGTTATTTCTGAGTTTCTTGGCAAATTAAACATTATTACTACTAAAAGTGGAGTTAAATTGAGAAGATGATGGTCCCATGAGTCAAAGTAAGCAAGGAACATAATTAAAATACCGAATGTGTATCCATAAATTAAACTGTTTCGATAAAATCTTCTAAATACATAGAGAATTAAACTTATACTTCCCAAAATGAGCAAAACGCTTAGGAAAATAGCTAAAACGCTTAATTCGGTAGCGGGAACCCCAATATATAAGAAGAAATTAGATATGAGTTTTGTAATGCTAAAAGAATGGTTTAAAAACACTGTTTCAGAGCCGGTAAAATTAGTTTCTAAAAACCCATTTAACAAACCTGGGTAAATTAAAAACATGATAATATTTAAAGACAAAGGCAATATAACGCCTACTAAT
>JAUWNA010000361.1 GCA_030612905.1 Promethearchaeota archaeon | reverse complement strand
TCCTAAATCAATTGTTCCAGCATTGTAGGAATCAATTTTGAACAAAGGAGCTTTATCTCCTTCCTTTATTTTATTCTTACCCATTTGTCATTTTCACTTTTTTTTATTTCTTTTTTATTTATTAGGTTAGTATTACCTTACATTTGATTTATTTATAATTTTACTTCCTCTTGAAGCATTGCTTCTATAAGAACATCTGTTGCTTCTTCTTCGGATAAACCCTTAGCCATTATCTCATCTAACCATTTTTGTGGAAACCTTCCTAAAGAAGCTTCGTGCGAAACGCTTGAAGTTGGGTCGGTAGCTCTAATGAAAGGGCGAGCTCTACATATTGAACCATGTCCAAGAACAATCTCACTACATTCAACGTGACCGTTACAATAAGGCGCATTTCCTTCTGTAATTCCGTACATTAAAACTTCCCCTCCATCTTTTGCGGCAGCTTTCATTTTAATAATGCTTCTAGCATTTTCCCCTTCAAGAAAAACTGAATCTCGAATTCTTATAGAGTCTTTAATATTTTTTCCAAAAGCTTTAACATTTGATCTAATAACGCTATTCTTCATTGCGTAAATATCAATTAATATCTTAACCCTACCAGGGGTCCCTTTAGTAAGATTAAAATTGTTTTCGAAGACGCTATTTTCTCCAACATATATATAACTTACAGGAGCGACTAGAGCCCCACTCCTCTCACCATGGTAATGAGTTTCACTATAAGTAAAGTTGCAATTTTTTCCAATGTAATAATGACCAAACATTTTATGAATTAACCCGTTTGCGTTTGGAAAGCTACAGTGAGCTTGAATTTTAACATCTGTATTATCTTCGGCTATAATTCTTGGAAAAATCTCTTGAACTCCGGTCTCCTTATTTATTCCAAAACATAAGCGAATAGGTTCTTCAAGCTTCGTCCCTTCTTTTATAACGACATCAGCAACTATTCCATTTGGAATTTCACGTCCTTTTATTACTATACCCTCAACTTGTTCAATCCCGGATATTTTGTTAAAATCTAATAAGAGTTTGGCGCCTTTGCCGTGACCCGGTAAAAAGTCTCGAATATCTATGTTATAATCTTCAAGACTTTGTAATATATCTTCAGGATAATCGCTATTTTTCATGACAAACCCTCTTCTTTAAATATTCTATCAATATAATCGTCATCAAAGCATACTACTCCATTTTTAAACAAAGTTCTTTTGCAAAACTCTTTAAGCCCTGCTTTAGCACAATATCTAAGCATTACCTTCGGAAACACATCAGTAATAATATGGTCGCCACGCCATAACAATGTTCCATAATCTGCAACCATTCCAATGTCTTCGCGATGAGTTATCAATAAGATCGTCATGTTTAGCTTTTTTATTTTTTCAAAAATATTCATAAAGTCTTCCAGTACGATGAAATCCAAACCGCTGTCAGGTTCGTCCAATATAATTAGTCGGGGCTTCATTGCGATAGCTGCAGCTAATTCTACTCTCTTTCTTTCTCCTCCGCTTAGTGATTCATCAATAGTTCGATTATAATACCTTTCGGGTTCTAAATTGACGATTTTTAAAGCTTCAACGACTTTTTCTCTCATTTTTGATTTGTCTTTCATACCCAAGGAAACATATTTATTCACAGTTAAACCGTCAATTCTCGCGGGTTCTTGCCATGCTAAAGTAATTCCAAGCCCTGCTCTTTTAGTTATACTTAAATTAGTAATGTCAATTCCATCGAAGTATATTCTTCCTTTTGACGCTTGGTAATCCCCTAATCCCATAATGGTATATGCTAAAGTCGATTTACCGGAACCGTTTGGTCCTATGATGGCGTGAATCGAACCTTCTTTAATTCCAAATGTAACTTCATTTACAATGACGCACTTCTGGTCTAGAGTTGGAATTGTTACTTCCTTAAGTTCTAATAACAATTAAAATTCCTCAAAATATCATTATATTTATTATAATCTTATAATTCGTCAAATTTTTAATATTTTATTTAAAAAATGGGAATATCTGGTTTTTTGAAAAGTTGGTTAGTTCAAATCATTAACGATTCATAATAGGTTAATTTTAATATAGATCTGTTTATAATTATATAATGTAAGACTTCAAATTGATATTTAAAAAACCAAATTAAAATAAATTTAAAATAATATTATAATCAAATAGGAGATAAGAATGGTAAAAAAGGAATATATATGCGACAAGGGTAAGAGAAGCGCAATTATAATAGAAGACCTCAAGACTGATATAAAAGAAGGGGCTACAATGATTCTGGGGTTTGCGGGGATTGGTCTCATTGGACCAATTGTATCTAACGCGTTAATTAAGCAAATCCCTGATATAGTTGAAATAGGGTTTGTTACAAGCGAATATCTCCCTCCTATAAGCGTTTTTTACGAGGGTGTGCTAAAACATCCATTCAGAATCTATTATTCCCCTAAACATAACTTAATTGTTGGAGTTTCAGAAGTTCCGTTTCAAGTTTCGACAGCTTATAACGACTTATCTAAAACCATAAATAATTGGTTATTATCTGACGATGTAAAGGCTAAGGAAGTTGTGATTTTCCAAGGGATACCCCAGCGCGGAATTATTGACGATTATCCGATATATTATGCCGCTGAGGCAGATATGGTCGACTCTTTGGAGAAGTATGGAATTAAGAAAGTAGAGAAAGGCATCATCGTAGGCCCAGAAGCAACCATATTAAACGAAGCTTTATCAAATAAATTAAAAGCGTACGCCTTATTTGCTCCCGTGTTAGAAATCCCAACACCAGAAGCTGGCGCGGCAATAATAGAGGTGTTAAATGAAATTTATAGTTTAAACATAGAAACATCAAAATTAATTGAGGAAGGGAAAGAGATTAAAGCAAAAATGCTCGAGCTAGCTGAAAAAGCGCAACAATACCAACAACAACAACAAATAGGGGAACCTAAAGAAGGATACAATCGATACTTTCAATAATTAATAAATCTAATTTTGTTATTTAATCATATTTTTTCTACTATTTTTATCAAGTATCGTGTTAAAGTTTAAAGTTAGGTAATAATAATTTATAAAAACTAATTTTATTATTCTTGGGCAATTTTTCTTAATGAATCAACAGTAATAAGAGGTAAATTCTCATTAAGGAAAAATTCATTCCAATTCAAATTAACCAAGAGCTTTGTATGCGCTGCGAGAGATGCGTAAAAGCGTGTAGGAACGACGCAATTTACTTTGACCATTCAGTTAGGCTTGTGGACTATACTAAATGTAAAGGATGTTTATCATGTGTTCAAG
>JAUWNA010000128.1 GCA_030612905.1 Promethearchaeota archaeon | reverse complement strand
TCTACTTCAACTATTTGCGAAGTCCCTGTTAGCCCCGTATTTGCACTAGAAGGGGTTAAAAACGAACTGTCTTGAGAGGGTATAACCGTTTGTTGATGCTGAGAATAAGGTTGAGGTTGTTCCCAGTTTGAAACGTAACCTTGAGCAGGTTTTTTAGATAGTCCCATCTTTAAAGAAACTTTCTCGTCTAAAATATTTGTTAATATTAAGGCTGACGCGTATTTACCTTTTGCCCCGCCTTTTTGTAGATGAGTATGAGAAATTAAATGAATAACGCGACCTCCAGTTTTACCATGATCAAAATAACATAAAACGGGAGCTTCGCCCCATTTTTGCTGAATTCGCAAAGAAGAGATTAATACTCGTACGGAGGGATTAAGAACTTGAATTGGAAAAGATCTATTTTCAAGCCACCACTTAAATTCGGTTTTTTTAGTGTTTTTTGACGATCCTTTTTGCCATTTTGCTTGTTGTATTTCACTTATTACACCATCTAAGAAAGGGTGATTTGGTTCAAGAATTTGACACGCAACAACAGCGTCGGCAGTTCTTTCTCTGTTCCATCGGATATAACCCGGGAATATTGGTTCCACAATATGTTTTATAGCCCAGTCTGTTGTTATTATCCACCCTCCTTTTAGCGAAACATATTCACTAATTTTAGGGAAAGCCGAATGTGGGATTTTATCTCCTGGACATCCTATCAACACGACATCGTAATCACTTAAATTATACTTCATGATATCAGTAGGTTTAATAGTTATATGTTTTGCCGCATACATATGGTCTATTACTTTTTTAGGTTTTTCATAGCGACCTTCAACCGCGAGTATTCTGCCGTGCTTCTCGACTGCTTTTACAACGTCTTTTTTATCAAGCGCTTCCATTTTACGCTGTTTAACTTCAGAATAAAGATCCTTCCAACTACTCATTAAATTACCTCTTTTATTAATATTATAAGGAATTAAATATTATTTTTACTAAGTAATAAAAAATAATTCATATTTATATTTTCATTGGAAGCGAGAATTATGGAAAATTTAAAAAACCTTGGCGAGCCTTTAGAATTTTGGCAATATTTTTTTCAAATCACAAAAATTCCTCGATGTTCAGCTCACGAAGATCAGATAAGAGAATACATTAAGAAAGAAGCTGAGAAGTTAGGTTTTCAAACTGAGGTTGACCAAGTAAAAAATATTGTTGTGCGAATTCCGTCCAAAATAGGGTATAATTCAGGGAGTTTGGGAGTAGTTTTACAGAGTCACATGGATATGGTGTGTGAAAAAAATGAAGATGTTATTCACGATTTCTCAAAAGATCCGTTAAAATTAAAGATCGTTGAAATTGAAGGTGAAAGATGGTTAACTGCGGAAGGTACTACATTGGGAGCAGATAATGGTGTGGGGATCGCGTATCAGCTTGCTATTATGAAGAAAATCCACGATGGTAGTTTAAATTTTGATTCAATTGATTTGGACTTATTATTTACAGTAGATGAAGAAAGAGCCCTTACGGGGGCGAGTCAAATAAATAAAGACTTGATTAAAGGAAAATATCTACTAAATCTTGATTCGGAAGAAGATGACCGTTTCACAATTGGTTGTGCCGGAGGTAGAACATTTACTGTAAAGATAAAAAGAGAAAAAACAAAGATAAATAGCATTGATGTTAATTTAACGCCAACTAAAATTTCCGTGACGGGTTTAGTTGGGGGGCATTCAGGTGGAGATATTCACAAAGGTCGAGGTAATGCGCTAAAAATACTTGCCCAAATTTTATGGAAATTGAATAAAAAATATATGATTTATATACATTCTTTAAAAGGGGGTAATTTATCGAATGCCATTCCAAGAGAATGCCGTGTTATTATTTTTATAAATAAAAATAAGTTTACAGAATTCGATTCTTATATAAAAAAGTTGAAATTAAACATTCAAGAGTTGTATAATGAAATCGAGCCAAATTTTAAGATTTCTTTCGAAACATTAGAAGCATTTACAGGCGATCTCATATTGACTAAAGAAGTTCAAGATAAATTATTAAACTTGCTATATTTGATGCCTAACGGACCTATTTCTCTACATCCGACGAGTAAAGGATTAGTCCATACATCTTCTAATTTAGCGTCTGTAAAAACACATGAAGATTTTATTGAATTTCAAATAAGTCAAAGGAGTTTGGCCCAGTATGACAAAGATGTTGCCCATGAAAAATTTACAACTTTATTGAAGATGTCTGGCTTAGAATTCAATAAAACTATTGATACTGAATATCCTAGTTGGCCACCGGATTTTGACTCAAAAATTACGAGCATATCTAAATCGGTATATAAAGACCTATTTAACGAAGAAGTTATAATTCAAGCAATTCACGCGGGATTAGAATGTTCCTATTTTAACCACCATTTTCCAGACATGGAAATGATATCTTTTGGTCCTGATGTTTTGGGAGGTCATTCTCCTGACGAAAGGTTAAAGATAAGAAGCGTAGAGAAAGTCTGGAAATTTTTATTATCTTTACTTAAAAATTTAGATTAAATAACTAGAATAATTGTTTCTTTTTTAAAAAAATTTTAATTCAAAAGAAATTTATAAAACAAAGAAAATAAAATTCTAAGATTATTATGCAAAAGGAAAGAAGCACTAAAACAAAGCTTGCTAAAGAAGAAGTTATTGGTTCAGAGACTGTTTTTGAAAAAATCAAAGATAAAACGCCTTGGATTTTTGGTAAAACACTAAGAAAACCTAAATTATTGTTTCCTGACGTAAAAAGGCCTAGAATGAATATGCCTCTTCCAGGAAAATCAATATCTGCTATAGTGGTTTATATTGCTTTGTTCCTTTTACAAACTGGAATTGTATATTTAATAGTTAGAAACCCTCCAGCAATGGGATCTAATCCAACAACTGGTGCACCTATGTTTCTTTATCCTGACATTAATGAATCGTTTATAATTGAAGGAATTGTCGCTTCAATTTTTATTTTTTTGTGTTCTTTAGGATTTATTTTTTTATACCAAGCATCTCAATATGTTTATAATAAGAATATTGCAATAAGGTATGTAACTGTAGGAATTCTTTTAATTTTAATTGCTTTTGCAACGTTACAAGCAATGATTTCGATTAAACTTGATATAAAATTATTTGATATATAATATCGATTCTGCACTAAATAGAATAAAACTCATTATATTTATTTTTTAAAATAAGCTTTAAATAGTTAGATCTCAGATTTCTTTGAGGAAAAACACTCAATTTTGGAAATAAATCCATTGATCCTAAAGTTAACCTTATTGAAGTAATTTAAAAGTTTTCAAGGAAAAAGAAAAAAAAGAAAAAATTATAAATTTTCTAAGTAAAACTAAAAACTTGATTTATTTAAGCGAGGCTGTAAACGCTTTATAGGCGGCTTCGTCTAGTAAATTACCTTTTTCTGCGTCCCACTTTGAGGCATCGATCTTATATAACCAAGCAGAGAAGCCATCTTCGTTAATTTTCTCAGGTTCGTCCATCAAATCGCCATTTACTTCTTTAACTGTTCCAGAGACAGGACTATATATATCTCCAACAGCTTTACTTGACTCAACTGTGGCGTCAATTGGATCTGAAGTTGGTTCATCTCCATCCATAGTTAGTTGAGTAAGTTCAGCACCTTCAAGTGCATCGACATCAACAAAAGAGATTTCCCCTAATTGCTCAGCTGCAAAAGGAGTAAGTCCTACTTCACCATTTTCATCATTATACCATTGGTGGGTTTTTGTATACCAAATCGTCATGTTATATTCAACTTTTTGTTTATAATTTTATAAATTTTTATAATATCGAATTTAATTGTATGATAAAACTAATTATATAATAGATTTAAAATTTTTTTATTCAGAAAAATTTATAAAAACAAAACAACGATGAAATGAAACATTCACTTAAGAAACAGATAGATTCATATGTTAGTTTTAAACAGTGGTATATTAAGATACTACAAGATTTTAATTTTAACTATCAAAAAGATTGTGAAGCGAGAGAGTTTTTATCTAGAATTTTAGAAGAAAAAAATGAAAACTGGAAACTTGAGAGCGTGCTACTTTCTTTTAAAAGCCTTATTCAAAATAAGAAAAGGATTTTCATTTATGGATGTGGACCTTCGCTTGAAGAAACTGTTGATTACATGATAAAAATTCAAGAGAAAAAAAAAATTTCCAACGCAGTGAATTTAGTTGCTGATGGCGCTGCTCGATTATTGATTAAGAGGAGAATTTCACTAGATGGTATTTTTACAGACTTAGATGGGATCACAAAAGAGAATTTTGATAAGGCTAAGTATATAATTGTCCATGCTCACGGAGATAATGTGATTAACCTAAAACATTTTAAGAGTGAAATAATTAACTTTCCAAATGTTATAGGAACAACCCAAGTAGAACCAGTAGAAAATCTAGTTAATTCTGGGGGCTTCACTGATGGCGACAGGATTCTCTCTTTTATATCGTCTTTACTTTTACCTAAGCACGAATTATATCTTATAGGTATGGATTTTAGCCACATTGTAGGCAAATATAGTAAACCAGAAATACGAAGAAATCATAAGGCTAGCCCAATCAAGTTGAAAAAGTTACAATATGCTTTACAAATTATTGAATGGTTAATGTCCAGAATCAAGAATCCCGCGTATATAATAAATTCGAATATTATCTCAGATAATTTTAAAAATCTAACGCTGGAAATGTTCAAAGAAAAAATTCTTGATGATTAAATTTCAAATTTTGTATTCCTCTATTCCCTTATTCGTAATCATATAACGTGTTTTCTTTTCAGGAAATTGATGAGAATTTAATAAATGTATATAACCCATCCCACTTTCTTTACGATTTAAATATAAAACTTCAGAGAAATAATGATTCAAATATCGCAATCCTACGGGGAATTCCCTTATAATAGAGTTTTCAATAAAATTTGGAGCAACTTGAGCGGTTAAAATTGTAATTAAATTATATTTACGAGTTAGATTATTAATTTTTTCCAAAATCTTCAAAAATCTTGTTTTAGCTCGAAAAGATGAAACTTCTTTATCACTAAGCTCAAATCTATAATAGTTATTGATAGAGTCAATGATAAGAATTTTTGCATTATTTTGTTTGATTATATCTTCTATCTCGTTTAATTTTAGTAAAAACGCGGGATTACTCATGATTTTGGATATTAAAATATTCTTTAGAATCTTCTCGCTTTCAAATTCTTGGAATTTTGCCAATACACTTATCCTTTCGGGGCGAAATGTGTTTTCTGTGTCTAAATAGATCAACTTAAAGGATTTATGATATGCTTGAACAGATAATTGATGACATAATTGAGTTTTTCCGGTTTTGTTTGCCCCAAAAATTATATAGGTTTTGTTTGAATGAAACCCACCACCAATAACATCGTCAATATTTTTTGAACCAGTAGAAATTTTAAATTTATCTCGATTAATTTTTTCGATTCCGCTAATAATCTTTTTTGAACCTATAAAAAATAATTTTTTTAAATTTATCGTGCTTGATTTGTTTGATTTCATCTTATAGCTGATTAAATTGTGTAATTACTATTAATTTCATAAATTCAAAAAAACTTGGCTCTAATAATTATTAATTATTTTAACAATAAATAAATCGTAAAATTAATTTTTGATTCAACATAAACTATTAAATATATTAACTTTAAGATTTGTTTTTATATAATTATATAATTTATTATAAAATATTTTAAGTTCTTTTAAAATGGCAAAAAAAAAAGAAGTTTGTCCCTATTGTGGAAATAGTTTCGCTTATCTTAGTCGTCACAAGTGCAAAGTAAAGGAGAGGCTCGAGGGTTCGGAAGAATCCGATAAGTCTGATGTTGAAAGAAGGTTGGAAAGGATTGAAGACAGAAAGAAAGAAGGATCGCGCAGTTTAAGAAAAGATGAGAAAGCGGTTCTTAAAATTATTAATCAAGAAAAAGATGTGTTTTTTTTTAAGTTATTAGAACTTACAAACAAAAAGCGACTTGAACTCGATAAAATTGTTAATACTCTATATTTACAATCCAAAATTCATATAAATCGCGAATTATTAGAAGCTTCTTGGGTAAAGCGTATTACTATAATTGAAAAAATCGATGTAGAAGTTAAGGAACTTCAAGTTGAAAGAGAGAAAAATGATTTCATTTTAGATGTTTTTTCACATCAACCATGTTTAACTTGTCCCTTTACTGGTAAATGTAATAACACAAATCTCGACCAATTTAATCCATTACATTGTCCTTGGTTAACTCAATGGGTTAAAACATCCTTAGAGGGGGAA
>JAUWNA010000458.1 GCA_030612905.1 Promethearchaeota archaeon | reverse complement strand
GACGACCCAATCGATATTAAGAGTGTCTCCTGTAAAGGCGCCATTATCTATTTCTTCCCATGTACCTTCACGAAAATTATTAGTAGGGAACATTCCTAACTTATTATAACTGGTTATTCCTGCTGGGGTTCCTAAATCGCGGTATTTTGCAGTTGCAGGCCCATTAGCCACTTTGATTAGTTTCTTAGCTATTTTGTAAAATTCTGCGGGTTGAGCAACTTTGATTCCCTTAGTCCCCCTAAATGCTATTGCTTTAAGGTTTTTAGAACCCATGACGGCTCCCATACCGGTACGACCTGCTTGTCGGTTTCTATCGTTTGTAATGCACCCCAGTCTGCTTAATCGTTCACCTGCTTGTCCTATTGACATAACAGCTAGTCTCTGATCTTGAAATTCTTCTCGTAATAAATCCTCTGTTTCAAAATTTCCTTTTCCCCATAAAGTTTTCGAGCATGGCTCTAAATAGTAGTCGTCATCGTCTACAACCATGTAAACGGGTTCAGAAGCCTTCCCTTTGACTACGATCATATTAATACCAGCACGTCGGGCTTGGGCTCCAACTGAACCTGAAGAAATAGCCATACCAAATACACCCGTTAATGGGGATTTAGCAAATACGCCATATTTTGAGCTAGTTGGTAAAATTGTAGTAGGGAAGGGACCAATAGCCCAAACAAACACATTATCTGGACCTAAGGGGTCTACACCTGGCTTTAACTCGTCCCATAGAACTTTTGCTCCAAAAACGTAACCACCAATCCAATCTCTGCAAAACTCGTTGGACAAAGTTGTTTTTCCTATTTTACCGCTTGTTAAATCTACGTCAATTCTTATCTGAGAGTATCCTTTAACTTCTTCGGGTAAAGTTATATCTTTAGCTTTACTCATGATTTTCACTAAATTTTGTTTTTTGATTTTTTTTTTAGTATAGAGAGTTTTAATATTTAATATAGAGAACTACTATTTATTAGGTTGATTGTTCATAGGAACAACTTCTACACTAACTAATCCTCTGATGTTAAACACTCTAAAAATAACGTTTTTTTTAAAATTAGTTTTTACTTAGTTTTTATTTTATTTAAAATTCCCCAATTTTAAAACGAAATCGAATTAAATTAGAATTTTGAGAATTAGGCTATACAAAAAAGAAATTTATAAAGTAGCATATTTTAGCTTCTTATAGTGAAAATTATATCTTTTGTACTATAATAAAAGTATATATAAATTTCAGTAAATTATATTTAACAAGATTAAAGACTGAAAAGTAATTAATATGACTGAATCTAAAGATATAGAAAGCGCTAAAAAAGAAAAGTCTGAAATTTATAGCGAAGTCGTTAAAAAAGTAATAGCTAACGCAAATTATTGTTACGATTGCAACCGTTGTGTTAATGTTTGTCCTACAAGTTTTTTAGGAACGTTTTTTCCAAGAAAATTGATTACTGATTTGACTTTCCTACCGCTAGAGGAAGCGTTAGAAAACAATAATATTTGGAACTGCTTAACTTGTGGGCAATGCATGGAGTATTGTCCTATGTTTAAGGAAAATACTGGTGTAGATTTTGTAGAAATTATTAAAAGTCTACGCACTCTTACTTCCGAATTAGAAATTTTACAGACGGAACAACTTGGATGTCATCACGATAGAGTATATTCAAGTTTACCTCAATTAATGGCAAATGACAATGTTATTATCGATAACAAACTCGGGTTTTTAGATTACACTAATTTAAAATTTACAGACAAAGGGGAAATCGCCTATTTTATGGGATGTCTTCCTTTTATGAATTCCATTCCTCCGTGTTCTAATGCGTGTCCCGCAGGAGTTGATGTTCAAGGTTATATATCATTAATTGCGGAAGGTAAATTTCAAGAAGCTATTGATTTAATTAGAGAAAGCAACCCCTTTCCTATGATATGTGCGCGAGTTTGTACGGAGCCATGTGCACTTGAATGTAATCGCAAAGATATCGATGAAGCTCTTGGCATTCGATCTTTAAAGAGATTTATCGCAGATTGGGAATTAAACAACAAAGCAAAATCCAATATTAAACCAGTTAAGCAATTTAAGGAAAAAGTAGCTATAATTGGTGCTGGTCCTGGAGGGTTATCCGCAGCTTATTTTTTAGCGAGACAAGGTTATAAACCTACCGTGTTTGAAGCAGAAATCTATAAAGGAGGGACTTTACGATCTGGGATCCCAAGATATCGTTTACCTGCTTATATTTTAGATTATGAAATTGAATTTATCGAAAAAATGGGAGTTGAAATAAAATTAAACACTCCTGTAGGACCTAAATTATCTTTTGAAAATTTAGAAAAACAGGGCTATAAAGCCTTTTTTATTTCGATAGGGCAGCAGACTTGTTTAGGCCTCACAATGGAAGGAGAGAACCTTAAGAACGTTTTATGTGGTCTAAATTTTCTCAAAGATAAAAATTTAACAAAAAAACAATTTGATTTCAAAGATAAAATTATAGGCGTAGTCGGTGGAGGAAATGTTGCTATGGATTCTGCAAGAACTGCTTTAAGATTAGGCGCTAAGAAAGTCGTAGTGATTTATCGTCGTTCTGAAAAGGA
>JAUWNA010000550.1 GCA_030612905.1 Promethearchaeota archaeon | reverse complement strand
GAAGACGAACAAGGCTATAACGCAGAGAAAGAAGAAAAGAAGAGAAGGTCTCTAATAAAAAAGGACTTAGACAAACTTAGCCTATACTTATAATAATTTTCTATTTAATCTCTATATTTGTTCAATAACTTTTTTTAGATTTTATTACCCCCCATGTTTTTAGTGTTATGCTTTTTGGAATTAACATACACGCGGTATTCTTAAAGAGAATAATTCTATTGCTAGTAATATTTTTAATAACATTTATTATCTAATGTAGCCTAAAAGTATATTAAAACTAAGTAAAATTTTATAATTCATTAAATTAAAATTTAGTAAGAAATCCGTGAAAATTTTTATGAAGGAATTACAATCCGAAGGTCTCACTTTTTATATAGTAGATGTATTTGCTGAATATAGATACTCGGGAAATCAACTTGCTGTGGTTATCAGTGGAAACAAACTATCAGATGAGGAGATGCAATTAATAGCTAAAGAAATGAATTTTTCAGAAACCAGCTTTATTACATCCGTTGAAAATTACGATGTTAGGATATTCACACCTAAAGTAGAACTACCGTTTGCCGGGCATCCTACGATTGGAACGGCATATGTATTACAGCAAGAATTTATGAAATCGAAAACGAAAACACTATCTTTAAACTTAAAGATTGGTCAAATTGCCATATTATTTAAATACAAGGGGGATATTACTTCCGAGATTTGGATGGAACACAAGGAGCCTACATTCAACGGTTTTTTCGGTCCCGATTTAGTAGCTGATGTTTTAAATTTAAATGAAAGCGATATTGACGGCAGATTTAGAATTCAAGGCGTTTCTACTGGCATCCCTACGATTATTGTGCCTTTAAAATCCTTAGACGCCGTAAAACGCGTAAAAATTGATCTTGAAAAGTACTATGCTTTAATCGAAAATACTCAAGCTAAAACCATCTTGGTATTTTGTCCTGAAACCTATAACAAAAAAAACGATTTAAACGTTCGTTTCTTTGCCGATTTTTACGGTGTTCCAGAAGATCCCGCAACTGGTTCCGCAAACGGCTGTTTAGCCGCCTATTTGGTAAAACACGAATATTTTGGTAAGAAAAAAATTGATATACGCGTCGAACAAGGCTACGAAATGGGTAGGGAATCATTACTCCTATTAAGAGGCGAGGAGAAAGAAGGAAAATATTTTATAGCTGTAGGCGGTAGAGCGATAATAATAGCTAAAGGAAAATTATTATAAAAACTACTTGTAAGACAGTTAGTAATTCATTCATGAAGCCTATTTTCGCTTAGATAAGAAAAATAAAAAGAAATTAAGAGCGATTAATTCGCTCGTTATTTTATTGATAGTTTTTTTCTCTATAAATTCAGTTCTTTTATTATTCTTTGATTCTTGGCGACTTTCTCAGGAGTTAGGTCGTACCACTTCCAAAATACGAATGTACCAATCAAAATACATATCATTGGCACTACAGCTAAATGTATGTGAATGCCGAATTTGGCAGCATCACTATATGGATCAGCAGCAAAGTTGGTGAAGACATGGGCTAATGTGAAACTTAGAGCTTGGAAAAAAATTGCTAATCGCCCAAAAAATTGTTGAAACCCAGCATAAACGCCCTCTTGTCGTCTTTTAAGCGTAACAATAGATTCATCTACAACATCGGCTAATACAGGAGCTATCATAGCCCAATAACCACCAATTGATAAACCCCAAATTACCATGGCAATTATTATAACCAATAATTCTTCGAGAAATATTAAAGGTATTGTAAAAATGCCCATTAGTAAACCACAGTACACCATAATTTTTTTGTTATTGTTTGTCTTGTGAGCCGCCTTGACCCAAAATGGCGTTGAAATTATAGCACCTATAAGAAAACCGGCAAATATTGGAGTGGTTGCTTTTTCGCCCACGCCTAATATATTATCTAC
>JAUWNA010000385.1 GCA_030612905.1 Promethearchaeota archaeon | reverse complement strand
GATAAAGAAAAAATAAAAGAACTTATACCCGGAATTAACAGTGAGAATTTATTTGGAGGTACATATAGTCCTGAGGATGGAAATGCATCTCCATTATTATCTCTTCATTCATTTTATCGTAAATCTAAAGAATTAGGTGCTGATTATAAGTTTAATGAAGAAGTTATTGATATTATAACGAAAGATAAAGCAATTTTTGGTGTTAAAACTACTAAAGCTGAATATAAAACACGATATGTAATTAACGCAGCAGGCGGTCACGCTAAAAACGTCGGAAATATGATTGGTATTGATTTACCCGTCGTTCCTGAAAGCCACGAAGCAGGGATTACAGAACCCGTTAAAAAATTTTTCTCTACGATGGTAATTGATATTAAACCTGCCATAGATGCAAAGTTTGGAGACTCCAAAAATTATTATTTTTATCAAAATAAAGAAGGTAAAATTATCTTTTGTTTAACTCCCGAACCTAATATTTCCGGCTTAGATCGACGCGAAACAAGCTCGTATTTACCTCAAATATCAAAGCGTATGGTTAAATTATTACCGCGCTTAATCAATATAAAGATCAGAAGAACATGGCGAGGTTTGTACCCTATGACACCAGATGGTAATCCAATTATCGGTAAAATTAACGATATTAAAGGATATATTAATGCTGTGGGGTTATGTGGACAAGGATTTATGCTGGGACCAGGCCTTGCCGAATTATTAAGTCGCTTACTAACAGATAAGTTAAATCAAAAAGATAAAGAAATTTTAAATGAACTCGTCTACGGAAGAGATTTTTATAAACTAGAAGATTTAAAATAAAGATTAAAAGAAATAATCCTATAAATCAAGCTAAACTAATAAATTTACAAACAAAGAAATAGTAGACTAAAATTGGTTTTGAAAATGGTAAGGAATTTAACTAAAATTTCTGACTTTTCTAAAGCAGAATGCGAGAAAGTTATAAATAAAGCGATAGAGATTAAGAAAAATCCCGAAAAATTTGACACTACCCTAAAAGGAGAAACGCTTTTAATGATCTTTGAAAAGCCATCGCTAAGAACTAGAATATCTTTTGAAGTAGGAATGCAACAGTTAGGTGGTCATGCGATTTTTTATTCAATAAAGGATTCTCCTCTTGGTAAAAAAGAAAATATTCAAGACACCGCAAAGACAGCTTCGAGATTCGTTCATTTAATAGCAGCAAGAGTGTTTAAAAGACATGATATTTGGGATTTAGCCCAATATGCTGATGTACCGGTAATTAATATGCTCGACGATTTCGCACACCCATGTCAAATGATTGGGGATTTTTTAACTATAAAAGAAAAGAAAGGGAGATTAGAAGATTTAAAAATAGCTTACTTTGGAGACGCTTATAACAATGTTACTTACGATTTAATGCGAATTACAGCTATGTTTGGTTTAAAGTTAGATGTTGCTTGTCCTAAGGGAGTGGCATATACGCCTGAAAAAGTAGTTCTTGACGAAGTAGCTCAAATTTCAAAAGAGACTGGAGCAGAAGTGAACATCGTTCATAACGCTTTTGATGCTGCAAAAGATTCTGACATAATTTATACCGATTCTTGGATGTCCTACGGTATTCCAGTTGAAAAAGATGATGAACGAAAGAAGATTTTTATGCCATATCAAGTGTCCATAAAAATAATGAAAGCTGCGAAACCAGACGCTATTTTTATGAACTGTTTGCCCGCGAAACGAGGTTACGAACAAACCGCTGAAGTTATTGATGGCCCCCAATCAATTGTATTTGATCAAGCAGAAAACAGATTGCACGGTCAAAAATCAATTATGCTCTTCCTACGGGGGAAACTTTAAATAACAAGCTAACTATTATTATTTTTTCAATTCTGTTAATTATCTTAATATTAGAGGTATTTGTTTGAAAACTTTAATTGTTGCTCTCGGAGGAAATGCCCTCATCAAACCTGGAGAGAGGGGGACTCCCGAACAGATGATTAACAATTTACGAGCTCCTATAAAACAGATTGCAGAATTATCGAACGAATACAATATAGTAATTACCCATGGCAATGGTCCTCAAGTTGGTGCGCTTCTCTTACAACAAGAAGCTTCTGATGAGATTACAAAAATGCCTTTACAGATATTAGTTGCTGAAACACAAGGGCAAATTGGATTTTTAATTGAATCCACTCTTGATGAAGAACTTATGAATTTAGGGACTGACCTTGATAAGTATTTTCTCACTGTTTTAACTTATGTTGAAGTTGATCCCAACGATAGAGCGTTTAACCACCCCACCAAACCAATTGGACCCGTTTACAAAAGAAAGCAACCAGGATATGTGAAAACGGCAAAAGGATGGCGGCGCGTAGTTCCCTCGCCAAAACCTATAAGAATAGTTCAATCACGAGAAATTAAGAAGTTAATTCAGGAGAATTTTATTGTGATATCTTGTGGTGGTGGTGGCGTTCCTGTTATTAAAGAAGGAACTCGCTTTCAAGGAGTTGAAGCCGTTATCGATAAAGATCTCGCAAGCGCAAAGTTAGGCGAACAAGTAAACGCAGATATTTTAATAATTGCTACAGATGTAGAAAAAGTAGCGTTAAATTACGGAAGAATTGATTATAAATACCTCGATAGAGTTTCAACAGCAGATGCAAAAGAATACATGAAACAGGGTCACTTTCCTCCGGGGAGTATGGGTCCTAAAATACAAGCAGTAATAAATTTCTTAGAATCTGGTGGAGAACAAGCCATTATAACTTCAATCGAAAAAATTAAAGAAGCTTTAGAGGGTAAATCCGGTACCCATTTCTTTATTGATGATAATTAGAATATTTAAAAATTAGTAAGCTTCTAATTCTTTACGCTACCAAGACATCTTCGATGATTTTTAAAGCCCAATCGATTTGGTCTTTAGTTATTATTAGAGGTGGGGCAAAACGAATAATTGTAGAATGAGTATGTTTGGTTAACACTCCGTTATCTTTAAACATTTCGACTATGTGCCTTGCGTCTGATTCAAATTCAATCGCAATTAATAGACCCTTACCTCTAACCTCTTTTATTGGAACTATAGTTTTCTTTTTTGCGATTTTTCTAAGCCCTTCTAGAAAATAACGTCCAAATTCTTTGGCTCTCTGAGCT
>JAUWNA010000349.1 GCA_030612905.1 Promethearchaeota archaeon | reverse complement strand
AAACGCCATAGCTATATGGTCCATCTTCGGCACATATGAAATTTGCAAGTCGCCAATCGTGGTATACATCGTAGAAATCTACGCCATAATCTGAAAGTAAAGCGCTGATTTCCTCAATACCGCCGCCTCCTGTTGATACATACCTTCCCATGAAATCAAATCCATAGTGAGAAGTTAAGTAAAGCGCCCATAACATTGAAGAGCCGTAATCTGCTAAGATATTTATATCCCCTTGATCGCCCCATTTTGTAAGGGAGTTATCAGGAGTAGCTAAAAACCATTCCATTTGGCCAGGATCTATTTCATAACCGCATAATGGTTCAGCAAATAAGGAGCAAGCTTCGTTCATCCAAGTCTCAGACAATTCTACATAATCGTCATGGATTAAGTGTTGGTACTCGTGAGCAATAATACTCTCATAAAGTTCAGGTCGGGTCACAGGCTCTCCAGGAACCCATTCGTAACCTTCAGGCCCAATTCGGTGCATCCAATCATGACAATCAATGTTAATAATGTTTCTATCGAAATAAGCTTCATAAGTAGGCGAATAAAAGCCAGCGATATAAGCAGGGTATGTTGAATCGTAATAACTATCATCCCTTACATTGGATACCATTATGATATTTTTTCCTTCTTCGCTAAAATAATATCCTGGTGGAAAATATCCCCATGCTTCGAGTAAGGAATTAGAACCATTGAGTAAATCTGGAGTTCCAAAATATTCCGTATCTACAGGATAGATATTGTTTTCAAATTCGTCTAATAAGTAATCAAGTTGTTCTTGAAGAATTAGAGGATAGTCTCTAGGGTCGCCTTCTGGCCAACTTAAGTCTACTTGCACCCAGATTTCAGCAGTAAGACCTTCAGCTTTTAGAATGTAATCGTCAAAAAAGTAGTATCCTTCATAAGCGTCTAAAGTAAGCCATGTTTTAACATCAACATCATCTATATCAGAAGCTCTAAGGGAAGCACTCATTGGATACTCTAAATTGAGTGAAAATTCTTTTTCTCTGAATTCAGGGCCTATTTCCATAGGTTCGTAATCTGGTAGAACAAAAGTAGCGTCGGCGGTAGCGAAAGAGAATAGCGTTAATGGTACAGCAGTGAAAGCAAGTACGAGAATTATAAAAATTGTAGTTTTTGTTCTTTTCATTTTTTTACATCACTTAAATTTTTTTTTAGTTTTTTTTTAGATCGGTATTTAAACCGTTTTTTTCAACATTAGCTAATGTTGAATGAATTCCAAAAAGTTGCTTAATATAATATGGGTTTTTAATGGGTATAAACCAAAATATTAAGACTTCTTGATACTTAGAAATTAAGAATTGTTTCGTATATAAAAGTTACTTTTTTCAAGGGAAAAAAAAGACTATAAATAAGAGTATTAATTATAAGAAAGTCCATTAAATAGTTTATTTGAGTGTAAATTTTGAATTACCGTGTGTACAAAACGCTTATTTTCTGAACGCTGTGTTAAAATTACGATCGCGAGGGACAACAAAAATTAATTCAAATTTTTTGTTCATGATATTAGTAATCCTATAAAATATAATACATATTTATTTATAATATCTAAGTAGATCTATTAATAAGAAGGGAAATTTACACGATAATTTGAGCTAACATTGGATTTCGCCCTCTATTAAGCTCTACGAGTTTAATTTTCTCTCCCTTTTTATATTTTTGCTCAAATAAATCGTTCCCTTCCTTTATCTTTAACGTTTTTGGAGCTTGAATTGTTTAAAGATAACGGAATTCCGGATTAAAATTGAGTAAAAAAGTAAAAAAAAAATAAATTAAAATAGTAATGACAAAATCATTAAAAGTGTTTTAAATCAGTCTGTTTTTATAGGTTTGGGCTTTTCTGATAGTGATTTAAGGTATTCTTTTTCCTTTTGTTCGTGAAGTTCCATTACGTACTTCTTCTTTTTTAGCCATTCAGGACCATCCAAGGGGTACCATCGTAGAGTTAGAGCGCTTATAACCAAGAGTATTGCCGGGACGATACAAAATGCGATTAAAATGCCAGTTAGAGCAAAAACATCTTGAGGTTGTTTTACATCTACGCCTCCTACTATTAATGGAGCTTTAAACCCAAAACCGGCAATGATAGCCAGGAACAGTGCGTTAGCGATGGAAATTGCGGGTTTAGTTACAATTGCGTTGACTCCACCGTAAATTGCTTCTCTTCGTTTTCCTGTAATGAGCTCGTCGTTGTCAATTGCGTCACCCATTAACGCAAAGTTGGCGATCGACATACCTGCGTAGCCAATTCCAATAAATAGGAATGGAATTGCAAATAACATTGAATTATGTCCAATTATAAATAATAGAACTAATCCTGCGGTAATCAAATATGCGTCCATCATCATAGTCTTTTTAGGCTGCCATTTTGCGATTTTTTTCATATTTATTATCATACCAAGGATAATTCCTATAAGCAAGGCAAGTAACATGTAAATCGGATCTCGCCCTGGTATGAGATAATCGATATAGTAGAGAAGTCCCATTGAAACAATAGGGTAAATTATACCAAGCAGAAAAGCGGGAATCATTAATATCCAAAATGGCTTATTTTTTAACGTCAATTTTAACCCTTCTATGAAGCCTTCGTGCTCTTGGAGCTGAGCAAACAAGTTTTCTTTAATTCCGAAAGATGTGATAAATAATAGCAACGAACTTATAAGCCCAATTGTTATAATTACGGGTGCGAACATAGGATGAGTTCCTTCTTGACCAGTAAGTAAAACAACAGGGATGACTAAGCCAAGTACTAAATTGATCATACCTATTATTCCGCTATATACGCCAATACTTGCGCGTTGTTTAGCTGTCACAGCGATTTCGTTAGGAAGCGAAAAGAAGCATACTCCAACGATCGTAAACATCGTATCTAACAAAAAAAGAGCCGCTAAAAAATTGAGAAATAAACCCATTTGATTATCCAAGGGAGATATTGGAAACAGAATATGAATGCTAATCCATAGAAAATTGAACCATATCGAATATAGGGAATCCTTCTGCCAATTTTAGTTCTCGTATTGTCGACAATGTATGACGCAATGGGGTCGTTTAATGTGTTCCAGAACGCAAATATCAACCACCCAATCATTAATAAGCCCGCATCTGCACCAAGTTTTATTTGATAAAAAAAAGTAAGATTTGCGAACACCAGCCCGTTTAATAAGCCGTTAGCCAAACCCCCTATACTGAAGCTTAACTTTGTTTTTACCGAAACCAATTCTTCTGGTAATTCGAAATTTTCTTTCATAATCAATATTCGTTAAATTGTTATTTAAAACATCTACTAATTTATGATAGTCAATAAAATATTCTGAATAAATTGGAGTTGTTTAATTTAGTAGCCATTGGAG
>JAUWNA010000143.1 GCA_030612905.1 Promethearchaeota archaeon | reverse complement strand
TTGAATTTTCTGCTTATTCCCGTGGGATAAAGTTGCTACTAATTGTTCGTAATATTCCAGGGCTCCCAAACTTTCCAGATACTCTTTTGCTCGCTCTGTAGCTTCCTCTGCGTCTAATCTACGAATAGAAGCTATAAAATTAAACAAATCTTTAGGCGTGAGCGATTTGAATATAAGGGGCTCTTCTGAGACATAGCCTACTCGACTCTTAATTTGGACCTCATCAGTTTCTGGGTTTAAGTCCATTATAGTAATATTTCCTTCGTTGGGCTCTAATAATCCTAATAACATTTTTAAAGTAGTAGTTTTACCCGCTCCGTTCGGCCCTAAGAGACCGAAAACTTCACCCTTTTTTACGTCAAAGGATATCCCATTAACTGCTTTAACATCCCCAAAAAACTTTTTCAATCCTCTAATTGAAATCATTACATTATCTTCCATTTTTCATCACTTTAACAATATTTTTCAAAATTATTATTATTTATTAATTAGTATATCTTTTTTTTTCTCTTTTCTAAAAAGAAATTTTATAAAGAGAATATTTAGAATTGTTGGGATTACGCCAACAAACACGATTAAATATATTCCGATAATTAAAATATTATCCATTAGAGAGTTCATCAAGATTAGACCTACTGTATCAATTAAGTAGTGATATATGATAGAAGGAAGTAGACTTTTAGTTTTCATATACATGTATCCCATCGAAAAACCTATTAAAGTCGTGTATATGACTTGAAATACTACGAAAAAGGGATCTCCTCCTGACAATAAAACATTTATTATATTAAATGCATGTGCTAATCCAAAAATTACGCCACTTATTAGAATCGATATTATTTGCTTATATTTTCTTGAAAGGAGGGGTAAAATAACACCTCGAAAAGCTATCTCTTCCCATAATCCGGGTCTAATCATAAAAATCCAAATAAACCAACCAAAACTAGCGATTCCAGGGATCAAAGGATTCGGATCTCTAAATAAGAATTCAGGGTTCCAATAAAAAGTGCCTAAAAGATTAGCGCCAATCCATACAACAGTGCCGTAAATTGCAAAAGAACCTAAACCAACAAGAAGAGTTCGGCCTAATGGTTTAACCTTAGTTAATCCGATTGTTCTAATATATTCGCTAAACACTTCATCTCTACAAGGTAGTTTCAATCCCTTTGGAATTATTAAAAGAAATAAGAGCATTAAAAAACCTTCTATAAGAAGAAATTCAATAAATAATATTCCCAGATATGGTAGCGTTAATAAAAACGGGAGAAAAATAATCTCAATTAAGCTTGCGAGAATTGGAAAAATGAAAAATAATATTAATACCACTAACCCCCCTAGAATTGGTTTGTTTCTTAATAAGCCTCGTGTTTCAAATAAAGGTAATTTGTCAGCCTTAGGGAACATTTTTGAAAAAATATAAATAACCATTGATAACCCAACCAATCCTATGAAAAACAACGCTATTATTGAAGTTGTAATCCCTACACTAACGAATAATGTAAAACCGATAATTAATATAAATATGCATATGGCTAAATCAGCACCAACCATCAAAAGCCATTTCTCTAATTTATGTTTTTTATTTACTTCCTCAAGAACATATTTGTATTTCATTGTACCGAATAATCGAATCTTCATTTCGAATACAAATAGTAGAATCATCCAAACAATTGGTAAACTGCTTAGAAATAGGGTTAGAACTATAATCGATTGAGTTAGAATTGTTAGAAGTGTAGCCATTAAAATTAATGAAATTCCTTGGATAATTAGCATCAGTATTAATTTGCCTTTAGCTTGGTCGCGTGGTAAAAGGGGCAATGAAGCAAGAGTAGATGAACCTGATTCCTCAAGATTTAATAATCCTCCAACAAGCAAAAGTGGTATAAATTGATTAACTATCATAATAATTGCCCATAATATCATAATACTAAAAGTTGATGATACTTCTCTAGTTATAACAGTTTGCATCGAAAAAATTAGAATTATAGGATAGAAAAGAGGCATAAGAATAAAAATTAAAGATTGATAATCGCGTGTTGAAGATATTAAATCCTTACGAATATAAGATTTGACGGGAGACATCGGTTTTATTTCAATTTCAATAGGTTTTGTTATTGTCTTAGATTCCTTTTTTATCTTAGCATAATTATAATCAATAGTGGCTACGCTATTTAAAGATTTTATAGCTACTTTATAAAAAAGAAAAGCGATTACTGCTAGAATTGCCATTCCTATTAAACTTGATAACCATAAAATTAGAGGAACTTGTTCGGTCGTTAAACTTAAACCAACTAAATAGCCGGGTGCAAATGGTAATGGAATAAAACTCAATAAAATATTTAAATCCATTGAGGGAGGTTTTGTGCTAAAATCATCAATAAGACTTACTATAGAATTCATTCCAAATTGTAAAACAAAACTTGAGCCAAAAGCTACAAAAAAAAACCCCATCAAAGAGACAATTCTTAAAGTATTTGCTTTTTTTGAATTTCGGTTTGATTCAGAAAAAATTCGGCTAAATCTCTCTGCAACAATAATCAGAATACTTACACCTAAAATTGTAATGAAGAATGATGATATAACGCTTAAAATAAAAGTTAGAAAACTCTGAGTTACTATAAGTAAAACAATTGGAAGAGCAAAAGTCATTACAATTATCGGGGCAATTAAATTTCGTAATAACGTCATAAATCCTAATTTTTTTAAATCATTTCGAGATATTGGTAAGGTTTGTAACCATTTGAAGGAGTTTCCTGACATTAAAGAACTAGTAGTAAACAACCCAAAAAGAAATATATAAAGGATCGATATCGTTAAAAATATCCACATAAAAAAACTATAGAGAAAGATTTGTCCTTCTATAGGGTATGAAGGATAAATACCCTCGGTAATTTCAATATATAAAATGATTGAAAGAAATGGCATGAACATCATAACTAAAGCAGAAACAAACTTTAACACAATCGATTGATTTTTTATATATTTATTATTTTTCTCAAACTTTTCAAGTACTTTAGCTTGATGAGCGCCAGAAGAAGCAAACATAGAATCCATAATCATCTCGTAATTAGTGAATTTTGAAAGTGAGAAACAGTTCATTTTCTTCTTATCTTTCATTTTAACCTGCCGCCTTGATTTTTTTCTTATATGACGCCCTTAGCTTCTTAACAATTTCTTCTACGGAAGAATCTTGTTCAGTTAATCTAAGAAAAACATCTTCCAAACTCGCACCCAATTTGTTCGCTTGTTGTCTAAGCTCGTCAATAGTTCCAAGTCCTACTAACTTACCCCTGTTTATTATTGCTATACGATCGCACAAATCTTCTGCGATTTCCATGATATGGGTTGAAAACAGTACAGAACCTCCCTTTTCAATATGCATATCTAAGATCTCTTTTACTACCCTAACAGATTTAGCGTCAAGTCCGGCTATTGGTTCGTCTAAAATTAAAAGCTCTGGTTCATGAAGTATAGAGGCAATAATTTGCATTTTTTGCTTGTTTCCGTGTGATAATGTAGCAATCAAGTGTTCGTAATACTCCACAGCGCCTAAGCTTTCTAAATACCTTTGTACTCGCTCTGTGGTCTCCTCTGCGTCTAACCTACGAATAGAAGCTATAAAATTAAATAAATCTTTAGGTGTGAGCGATTTAAATATAAAAGGCTCTTCTGAAACATAGCCTACTTTCTCTTTCATTTGAACCTCTTCACGCTCGGGATTTAAACCAAAAATGCGGATGGTTCCTTCTAAAGGTTCAAGTAGTCCTAAAAGGAGTTTAATTGTAGTTGTTTTCCCAGCTCCGTTCGGCCCTAAAAGACCGAAAACCTCACCCTTTTTTACATCAAATGAGATACCATTAACAGCTTTAACCTCACCAAAATACTTTTTCAAATCTCGAACGGAGATCGTTAAATTATCTTTCATTTTTAATATTTCATTGAGTTTTAAGTTGAATATTTTTATAATAATCTTAATTTAACTTAACTTTTGTTAATATATTTTTCTATATATTACTATATTTCTTCAATATATAAATGTTATCACTAATGTTTTACCTTTATAAATTGACGTTCTAACAAATGGACAATATAATATATGAGAATATATTATAATATATAAAATAACAACTTTAAAAGATATAGGTTTTAAATATTGTTATTGCTAAAAATTAGGTTTGATAATTTATTATTTATTCTTCTTTTTGCCTAACAATTATAACGATCGATACGATAATGATAACAAGCCCTATTAAATGAAAGATTGTAAATAGTTCTCCTAAAAATAGCGTAGCAAATATCGCAGTAATAATTGGCGTTGGCGAAAAAAGGATTGTTGCCTTCGAAACATCTAGATATGAGAGCGTTTTATACCAACAGTATAATCCCGCCCCATAAACGACTCCCATTGAGATATAATAGAATTGGTTGATCGGAACTAGTAATAGGCTAATGTTCTCGAAAGGAAAGAATAAAAAATAAGTAGAAAATAAAATAATCCCACTTAAAATATTTCTAATAAAAACCATTTGTGTCGGAGTGGCTTCATTTCTATTGAAAACTGGCTTAGTAATTGAATGTCCAAACATCCATAAACAAGTAATAAATAACATAATCAACACACCACTCAAGATATCTAAACTAAAAGTTAAGAGATTAAATGATCCTTGCGAAATAGCAAGGATTAACCCAAAAAATAAAATAGTTGAAAAAATTATTTGTACTTTAGTTATCCGCTCTTTTAAAATTAGATAACCAAAAATCAAACTAAAAAAGACTGTTGTTTTTTGAGTAAGAGAACCGTTAATTGCTCCAGCTAATTCATATCCTATAAAAAATAGAAGTTGGTTGAGACCAAAGATTATTCCAATAAACAGAAAGAGCCAAATATTTTTTCTCCAGTTTTTAATCATGGAATTACTATGATTGGTACTTGCATTATTATTTTTAGCTAGATTCACTTTTTTTTCTAAAATAATCAATGGTAAGAAAATTACTGCTTCTACTAAACAGGTCATCACGGCGAAAATATGAGCATCAAGCGCAGCTGGGCGGCTGTTAGCAATTATTGGTTGAAAACCTACAAAAATATTTCCAATAACCCCGAAAATTAAACCCTTCTTTAAATTCTTGTTCAAGATATTTAAGAAAAGCTATAAAAAATTAAAAAGTTTTATAATAAAAAAAGAATAGAAATGTCTAAACCTCGATATAAAGAAAAAATACTATTAAATATACCATTGATGAAATATTAATTATGAATAATAGTTTCGAACGAATATGGGCAGCTTTAAATCTCGAAGAACCCGATAGAATTCCAACACATACGATAAATATAGATGGTAATGTAGCTGATAAGATCGTAGGTCGTCCAAAAAGAAATGCGTTTGATGTATTTGCCGATTTGGAAAAACAATACCCGGATGATTGGGTTGATAAAATCAATTCTATCATTGTCGATATTGAAATATCAACCTTTTCGAAAGCAGTTAGAGCGGGGTATGAAATAGGGTTTGATGGAGTTGGAGTACAATATATACCATTCATCTTCGAAAGCCAGACGGAGATGACGGATATATTTGGAAAGAGACATAAAATAAGAGATATTGATGGAAACCCTTATCCAGATTACTATGGAGGATACATTAAAAATCGAGATGATTGGGAAAAATATCCTAAACCAGATATGAAAGAGGAATATAAAACTGCAAAAAAATTTTATAAAGGCGTTCTAAGAAAGTGTAAAGATATCAAAGATGATATTTGTATTATAGCTCAAAATGCTTTAACATCAGTCTT
>JAUWNA010000341.1 GCA_030612905.1 Promethearchaeota archaeon | reverse complement strand
GAAAAATATTTTTTAACATCTTTTAATTTAACAAAAAAAGCCGGTACATTTTCCCTATATTTTTTGTATTGTTCCCCAAATCTTTCAATGAGTTCTTTTTCTTCAACCAATTTAAGGTGAATTTTCATTCCCACTAAAAATATTAAAAAATAGATAACCGAATAAATGGAGAATCGTAAAAATATGCTTCCGATACAAATTAGCATTAAACTATGGTAGGTTGGGTGACGTAATATAGAATAAATCTCGTGATTTTGAAGCGTTGATTCATTTGGATAAAAAACATAGACTAATGCCATATTATCAATGCCAAAGATACCTAACGCTTTAAAAACCACAGTTAATCCTAATAATAAAAATATGAAAAACAGAGCTATCCTTATATAGAGAAAGAAAGGCGGAAAAATCAGTAGAAACTCAGATATAGGGGCTCCTATATAGTAGCTATAATCACCAGTATCTCCGTATCTCGCAATCAAATCAGTTGGGATAAAACTATGAACGACGACAGAAATAACTATTGGAATACCGATTGCTACAAATAAAAACGCTTTTTGATATGCTTTTACCCCATATTTCGATATGTATTTATCACGCATTTTCCAAAAGCTACGCACTATCATTAAACCAATAATTAAGACTATTAATGACCCAATAATAGGTGTTAAAGGCGCAATTAACTGTAATATGACTATGTCTGGAAAAATCCGCGGTAAAGAATCCATTATTAATTGGAACACTAACGAAATTATAAAACTACTAAAAGCAATTACCTGAAATAGTCGTAGTTTTTTTCCTTGATAATCGGGAAATTTTTCTTTAAGTTTATCTAAACCCTTCATTCATTATAATAAGATCGATACATCTATAAAAAATTTTACATTAAGGATTAAATATTAAAGTGTACACCAATGTATATCCCAAAATGATGATAAAATGAAGTGTTGCGAAAAGCGCGCCATTTTTTAGTAAGCGTCTGTAATCTAAATTCACCACTTTGTATTTTTTTGCCATGGATAAAGTGAGCATATCACATGCAGAACCTTGCGGTAGGAAATTACCTGCCATATTAACACCACCTATGAAAGCGATAATAATCGGGTTAGGAAAGAAACCTTCTCCTACGATTGCTGAAAAGATCGGGAGAAGGATGATGGTAACGGGTGTACCCGCAAGAAATGCGGACATAACAGTAGTGATGCCTAATGTTATCAACACAGCCAAATAAATGTTATTATTTAACAAACTTACCAAATTTGTAGAAATTAGTTCTGAAAAACCAAAATATGATAAAGAATTCGAAAGAATGAACAAAATCGCAAATGTAATGATGATTTTCCAATCGATGTCACTCTTAATATCCGAAAACTTAGATTTTTTAGAGTGAATAAGAAGTAGAATAGCGGCAGATATGATCGTGACGAGGGCAGGTTCAAATCCCAAAAACATGAACAGAAAAGTGGCTAAAACAATGATAATTGTCATTAAAAAGTACTTTTTATTCCGAATTACAATTCTAGGGTCTAACATTGATAATAGGATCTCCTTATTTTTTTCAGTAGGTTTTTGTTCTTTCTTTAATATGAACCTATCCATCAATAAAATGGTGGATACTAACGCGATTAAAAACAAAATACCCATATTGGCAAGATACTCACCAAAACCCCACCCAAATTCTTGTCCGATTATCAAGTTTTTTAAGCTCGAGACAGGCGTGAGTATTGCGCCGATATTTATAGTAATGGTCATCCCCATCATGTATGTACCAGCAGGTATCTCTAAAATTCTGCATGTCCTGTATATCAAAGGAACCAATATCAACGAGAGAGTTACATCCTCGATAAAGGCAACTATAATACCGGTAAACAGGCAAATCACATAGAAAAATAATCGATTATCCCCTTTCGTGATATGAATCAATTTGATCGCTGTATATTCTAAAACTCGGTTATAAGTTGCAAAATAGATGATTATCTGCATGGCAAATATGAAGATTAGCGTGTTAAAATTGATAAATCCAAGAATTTCTTTCTCTTCAACATTAGCAAGCGTGCTCATCGAAACTACTGCGATGGCTCCTACGATTAACGCAATAGGGAAATAATCTATCTTGTTTTGAGAAAAAAAAGCCATCAAAATCGAAAATAAAACCAAAATCAATATGATTGCGTGTAGGTTCATTCAATAAAAAGAAATAGTTATTATTTAAAAAAATATTCCTTTGATTCGGAAATTGGAAAGCTAAAAGGATTTTTTCCTTGGATTAATAACTCTTTTAAAAAAACAAATCTTCACCAATTTATAGTATGAGCCCGTAGCCTTGAAAAGTTTAATACTATTTAATTAAAATTAGGGTAATTCATTTTTTATCAAAATAATTTGCTTTTTCAATTTTGGTAAATCTGTTTTTATAACTTCCCAGGTAAGTTCTAAATCCACACCAAAGTATTGATGGATTAAAATATCTCTCATTCCTGTAATTTCTTTCCAGGGGATATTTTCATGAGTACTTTTAAAGTCATCAGGGATATTTTTTATAACTTCCCCTATAATTTCAATCCTTCTAATTACAGAGTCTTGCAATTGCTTAGATTCTAGAAAATCTGATTTCTTCTTATCATTAATATACTTCTCAATTAAATTTATAGCATCTAGAATGTGTTCTAAAAAGATTTTTACATTCTTTCTCATAAAATCTCAACTTCTTCAGCTAAAATTTGGTCCTTTAATAGAGGATGCAAGGAATTATAGGTTAGTACATCTACTTTACACTTTAATGCTTCTTCAAGTTCTATTTTTAACCTTGCTAAATCTAATAAGCTTTTAGTTCCTTTAAATTCTATTAATATATCTATATCGCTCTCATCAGTCATTTCTTCTCTTACAATAGAGCCAAATAAGGAGGCTCTTTTAACGTCATGCTCTTTTAATATTTCCAAAATGCTTTTTTTATACTTTTCAATTTGAGACAACATATTTGTTTATCAAATTATTCTAGAGTTTAGATTATCTTTACTTAGTATTATCTTAACTAAGCTTAAAAAACTTATTTATCACATTTGCTTATAGTGGTAAAAAACTATTTCAGTTAATTTCAGTCAATTTCGGAGTGGGGATAAACACTCTTCTAAGTGGCGTTCTTTCAAGGCTCCTCGCTTCCTCGGGACAATGGTTAACACAGACACCACAACCGATACATTTATTCTCATCGTCGTGAGCCTTACCATCTATTAAAGAAATTGCTTCAATCGGACATTTTTCTACGCAAACTCCGCATCCTATGCATTTATTTTCATCTAATTTGGTTATATATGATGTCATAGTGTGAAATGGCCAGACTCCTCGATAATAACTTTGAAAGATAATGCAACAACATTTACAACAATTACATAAACCCACTTCTTCGTTTTTCAAGTCAAATTCGTCGTGGAATATTTTATGAACGAGGCCTTCATCTTC
>JAUWNA010000530.1 GCA_030612905.1 Promethearchaeota archaeon | reverse complement strand
GAAAAAATTGAAAAATGGGACAAAAAAGCATTCCTTAATTTATATAAGAGCGATTTTTCTAAGCGAACAAAACAATTTGCTAATGTTTTTAGCTTTTTTGGAAGCTTATACTTTTGGGGTCTGGTATGGCTCTCTTGGTTTGTTTACGGTTTCATCACAAAAGATTATTATCTCTTAGTACTGTTCACAGGGGCGTTTGATCAGGGTGTCATCATACATATGATTATTCGCTATGGAATTGTGAGAAGAAATAGACCTTATATCAAGCTTAAGACAGAGGGTGTCGAACAACACGACGATTTTATTAGGATCCCATATATTATGTCAGAATCGGAAGCAAAATCTTTTCCAAGCGGTCACGTTACGTTCTTTCTGTTGTTTGGAATTATTTTTGCGTTTTATTTTAATAGTTGGATAATTTTTTTGATATTTTTAGGATTAGATGTAGTGATGGCATTTTCGCGCCTGATTTTAGGAGTCCATTTTCCAAGCGATGTGATTTTTGGTTTTGTATTTGCGTCCCTTTACGCACTGTTATACCTTGGATTTACTTATACCTTTTGGGTTGATCTTTATTACTTTCTCGGACCTATAGTATCGCGAATTTTTCTTTTCTGGTTATATATATAAATTATAAGTACTATATTGAGCTAATTTTAAATTTTTTATTTTTTTCTTAAATTTTCACTATTTCGTCGTATTTTTCTGTTAAATGAGGTTTCATTACATGAACAAAGATTAACAAAAAAGGAAATTACTTTTTTAATGATCATAACGAAATAGAAATTAGATTAATTTAAAAAATAAAATTGACATTGAATATGACCAAAAATGATAATAATCCTACATGTCATAAATGCAACTCTATAAATTATTGTGCTGTTGGAAGGGCTAGTAAGATTTTAGAAAATTGTCCCATGAAAGTTCATCCCGATATTGAGAAAGCAGCAAAAGAACTTTATAAGAAAGATGAGTTTGTTAAAAGATCAACGGGAGTTGCGTCTATTGTTGAAGCAAAAGGGTACATTCACTGGCCTCGCTTAAAAGATACCATAGAATATGCGAAAGGAATGGGATATACTAAATTAGGTTTAGCTTTCTGTGTAGGGATGATTGAAGAAGCAAAAAGAATTGCAGAAATATTAGAAAAATATGGATTTGAAGTCGTATCTGTTTGTTGTAAAACGGGGTCCGTAAAAAAGGTAGATGTGGGCGTACCTGAGGAATACACTATGATTTCCAAAACAGGATACACGATCGGGTGGATCACTTGTAATCCAGTAGCTCAAGCTCTTCTATTAAATAATTCTTCCACCGATATGAACGTTCTCGTAGGTCTATGTGTCGGACACGATATAACCTTTACGCGACTGTCGGAAGCGCCGGTAACGACTTTGATCGCAAAAGATAGATCTTCCCCTCATAATCCTGCAGCTATTCTGTTTTCCCACTATGGAAAAGAGTTTTTTGCTGCTGAGCTTAAAAATATAAGACGCTTAGAAATGAAAAAAAAGAAAGAATAATGAATACTAACAATTTTTTATTTTTAATTTTTTAACGAAATTTTATTAAAACCAATCTATAAATTCGTCTATCGCTCTTCTTTCCCTTTCGTCTGTGCTTTTTTCTAAAGCTTCGTCAATTAGTCCTGCAGTAATTACGCCCATTAATTCGTATTTCTCAACCGATAGTTTGAAAATTTCATTAATTTTTTCCTTATTTTTTAAGATTTCACCGATCCAAACCGCTCCTAATCCCTTAGCGTGGATACATAAAAGCATGTTTTCAATAAAGGCTCCAATCCCTAAGATGTCCTTTACCCGATCGTAAGCTCTTTCTAAGTCTAAGAAGACAACGTAATTAAGATAAGCGCTTTCAATTATTCCTCCGTACTTCGATTGTTCTGCAATCATACGCTTAACAGTGGGATGTGAGACAATACAAACTTTCCAAGGCTGGCTATTTTGACCAGAAGGCGCCCATCGACCGCAATCTAATATCTCTCTTATCGTGTCGTTATCAATTTTCTTATAAATAAAATTTCTGACGGATTTTCGCGACCTAATTAGATCCAACAAATTGTTTGTTTTT
>JAUWNA010000565.1 GCA_030612905.1 Promethearchaeota archaeon | reverse complement strand
ACAAGGGTTAAGAGTGCTTGAAAATCTTACATTTGTAAATAATTCTCAAATAATGGTTACAGGCAAGTCTTATGGCGGATTAAACGCTATGTGGCTCGCTAGTGTTGCCGGGGAAAGAATTGCAGGGATTTTAGCTTATATATCGATTGGAGATGTCGCTAAAAACTTACTGTATCCAGATAAATTAATTTTTTGGATTTTAGGGCAGAGCGCCGAGGAAATAGCTGGTTCTTATTTAACAAACCAGCTTTTAAGGTTTGATCCAATATTCTACTTAAAATCTACTAAACTTCCTCCAATCATGTGGCAAATAGGAACAAACGACGATTTTTTTCATTATAGCTCAATAAAAAGTACTTATGAAACTGTCCAACACGATAAGAAATTTCTTCAGATTTTTCCCAACGACCATCACGGTTTTCCAAGATTTGAAAATTCAACAAAATTTTTCATTGATTATATCATTAACAACGGTTCTGTTCCGCCTAAAATTAACATTACTAGTGATCGTAAGAATTACGGCTTACTTGGGGATAGTTTAAAAATTTCTTTAAGAGTAAATTCAACGGTAGAAATCGAATCGGTTCAAATCGTTTACAAATATATAGATATAGTTGGATTTGTTTGGCAAAGGTTTGATCTTCAAAAAACGGGTGAAAACTATTGGGAAGGAGAACTAAATCCTGCGATCGTTAATTCACGACTAGATTATTACATCATCGTAAATTTAAAAAATATAAGTGATGTATGGTTTTCTTCTAACATTTTCTCGGTTGGAGTAATGATTAGTAATTACACAATCCCATTCGTAATTCTGATTTCATTTTTTATTATTATTCCTTTTGCTTTATCAATCTGGAGAAAGTTTAATAAAATTTCAGAATCAGATATTGATGATAAACTCGACGCGAAACGGAGTTTACTCATAGAAGTTGTTCTAATATTTATTTTAGATTTGATTTATTACATTGCTCTTATAATGCCTTGGATGGTATACGAAAGCGGAGGGGTTACTCTTTCGCATATATATTTATTTAACAATTTATACACTTGGGAAATATTTTTTGGTGAAATAGCATTTCTTTTAACAATCATCTTTTTTACATCAGCATTAATCAACTCACAGTTAAACTTCATTAGCCCAATGATTTCCGCGATACTTAAATTAATATATCCGACTATTGGGTTAATTTTTATTTGCATAATACGAATTCTTTCTGGTGTACTAGACCCTTCAAAGTTAATATCCAATTTTGGATTAATATATCCTGGAGTCGGTCCTTTTCTTATGATAGTTTCGGCAATATCCTTGCTTTTTATTGGTAATTGGGAAAGGAATAATAAAGTTAGGATGGGATTGAAAAAGAAGAATGAACGCTGGGAATCGTTAAAATTAAGATTTCAAAAACTGTTTATTAAGTTAAGGTTTAAAAGAACTTAAAAAAACATTTTAGAGATAGTTGTATTGCAGTTTTTTATCTACATTACCGTTGAGTTTACTACGCTTGAAAGAAAATGTTATATAAGGAAGGAATTTGGGGGAGTGGAAGTAACTTTAATGTGTATAAGAGAATTGAAATAAAACCACCTATACATAAAAGGATAAAAATGACATCTTTTGCTTTATAACTTATTTTTATTAAATTAGTTCTTTTTTTGTACAAACCAAAACAGCGACTTTCCATTGAAATCGATGTTGTATGAGTTTTTCTTAAAATTGAAACCAATGTCGTTACAAGTCTCTCAAAAATTAAGTT
>JAUWNA010000198.1 GCA_030612905.1 Promethearchaeota archaeon | reverse complement strand
TGCGGGACATGTTTTTCCATTTTATATTAAATTTCGCGGTGGTCAAGGAATGGCTTGTACTTCAGGTATCGTACTTGCTTATTTATTAAATTATATTCTTGTTGGTCCCGAAATGCTTATTTTTCTTTTTTGCTATTTAATTTTTATAATTGCCATTTTTGTTTACATTACTAGAACAGGAGTAATTATCGCGCTCATTATACTTGCTTTACTCGGATATACTGCTTTTATTTATTATCCTGAAAGCCCTTATAATCTCTTCTTTTGGATAGTCATAGCTTATGATATGTCTGTTACTTTTTATGATATGATAAAAGGGAAGGTAATCAAGATTGAAGACGAAACTTTTAAAGCTCACTGGTGGCGGGTAGCCATAAGACCATTTGCGATTTTATTTATTGTATTTTACGTATTTTACCCGCAAATAACTACATTGCAATTTATTGGTATCGTAGCGCTATTTTTTATAGTATTTGATATTTATAGGTTTATGAGTAAACAAGCAAATGAATTAATAGCATCAAAAGTTAAAGCCCTATTAAGGAAAACTGAATTTAAAAAATTTTCGTCAATGACTATCTTCTTGGTTGCGATGTTTATAACTATATTGTTATTTCAGAAAAATGTAGCGATTATAGCCTCATCGTTTCTGATATTCGGAGATTCGTTTGGTAAGCTTTTTGGGTTAGCATTTGGAAGGCATAAAATATTGGACAAAACTTTAGAAGGTACGCTAGCATATGCGGGAAGTGTCCTTATTATGGGATTCTTTCTTTATACTAACTTAGAGATTTCTTTAATTGTTTTAATTCTAGGGGGTATCTCAGCACCTTTAGTTGAAATGTTTTCAATGAATGTAAATGACAATCTTACAGTTCCTTTAATAACGGGATCCATTATGACCGTAGCACTATTGTTTGGCCTATAAAAAACCGTAAATCTTTTTTTTTTCATTATTTTTATCATACTTAATAATGTAATATTTCTATGATTTTGATCCGACTAAAATTTAAATATCACTAAATACAAGATAAATATGTAATAAAATGTAGACATTCATGCGTTATAAAAAAGCCAACAGAAGAAAAGTATCAAATGTGAGGATGAGAAATGGAACCCTTAGAAATAATGATTAGCATATTTTGTTTATTATTTGGCTATTTTTTTGGTAGTATTAATCCTGGCTATTTTTTTGGGAGACTGAAAAAAATCGATATAAGGGAAGTTGGTAGCAAAAACGCAGGAACAACAAATACTTTTCAGACATTAGGGGTGAAATATGGGATCCCCACAGCCATATTTGATATTTCTAAAGGGTTATTAGTTATACTAATAGCATTAAGCTTAGGAACTAATGTTGTTGTGGCTCATTTAAGTGGATTGATGACAATCGTAGGTCACATATTTCCATTCTATTTAAAATTTAGAGGCGGCCAGGGTGTTGCTGCTGCTACAGGAATGCTTTTTTTTTATTTATTGAATTACTTAATAACCAAACCTGAATTTATCTTCTTTCTTTTTTATTTAATTTTTCTTTCAGTAATATTTTTTTATATTTCTAGAATTGGGACGCTTTTAAGTATTGTAGTGCTTCCCCTTCTTGGCTATTCTATATACGTCTATTTCCCAGATTGTCAATATAACGTCTTTTTTTGGGTTGTAATTGCCCATATTACTACGATTGGTATTTATAATATCTTGAAAGAAAGTAAATTTAAGATAGATGACACGAATTTTCAGACATATTGGTGGCGTGTTGCGATAAGACCATTTGCGATTATTTTTTTAATATTATATAGTATTTTCACTAAAGTTCCTTCTTTATATATACTTGGTAGTGTGACGCTAGTTTTGGTAGCATTTGATATCTTTAGATTGATGCATAAAAAAACAAATGAGGTATTGAAGACAAAAGTTAAGGCTTTACTTAGGAAAAATGAAATTAAAACATTTTCGTCATTCACCATCTTTTTTGTTGCCTTGTTTATAACATTATTTGTATTTCCGAAAGAAATAGCATTCATTGCATCATCCTTTTTAATCTACGGTGATATTTTTGGCAAACTTTTCGGTTTAGCATTTGGGAAACATAAAATATTGAATAAGACATTAGAAGGAACATTAGCATATTTTGGGAGCGTTCTTATTATGGGATACATACTCTATACTAGCTTAGAGATTTCTTTGATTGTTTTAATTATAGGGGGTATATCAGCACCTTTAGTTGAGATGTTTTCAATGAATGTAAATGACAATCTTACAGTTCCTTTAATAACGGGAACAATTATGACAATAGCACTATTGTTAGGTTTATAAAAATAGTTTTCTTATCAAATTCTTCAAAAAATAATGTTATATTAGAGATGAATCTATCATAATTATAGGAATGTCTTATATTGAGAAAAAGTATAACAATAAGATCTCAGAAGTTTTTGACGACCTCACTAAATTGGAACAAGACATCCTACAATTATTTGGTTATAAATCCATTAAATATTCTGAAAAGGTCGCAAAATTATGCGCTCTCAGTAACAAAAACATTAATCTCATCTTGAAGAAATATTATCCGGAAATTAAACAAATTAGCGATAAGCTCAGGATTAAGTCAAGATTGAAGTTTTATTACGATTTAATAGAGAAACTGACTCATTACATAAGATGTGTTGAGGAGTTTCAAAAATTAGACGATCAATATTACGAAACTATTATTGATTTCATCAACGAGAAGGAAAATTTAATATCCGGTAAATATAAAGAAATGAGTTCTCACGAGTTAACGGTTTTTTACGACAAGAAAACTCGTGAAGATTTAGAACGAATATTAGCTGAAAAAATCGAATTGGGGAGTAAACAATTCTTTACTTTCGGAACTTTAGAAGCAGAAATTAAGAAAATTGCTAGGATTGCTGGTGCGGACGAAGTAGCGATTCTTAATAATGAATTAATTCTAAGCAGGTCTAAGTTTATCAACAATCCAAAATCAATTATATATTATTCTGTTTTTTCTGCAGATGAAGAATTATTGAAAAACATTGGTAGAGAATTAAAAGAATATCTTATTTCCAAGGATTATGAAGCGATCATCCTCCTTCTTGAAATCTCTGATTATTCAACTGATCGCGATTATTTAACAGGCTCGGTTATTACGAATGCAAAATTAAGACCAGATCGAGATAATCAGATCAGATAAGAATTTTTCTAATAACGCCATTAAGTTCAATGAGATTAGAGTTTTACTAATAAAATATTTAACTTTTAAAGTATTCTTTTTGATGATAGATTATGGCTAAAAAGAAAAATGAAGCTCCTTTAACGGGTATAACAGTATCGAAAGAAGAAGACTTTTCTGCGTGGTATACAGAGTTAATAACTAAAGCAGAGTTAGCGGATATTAGATATAACATCAAAGGTTTCGTCGTTTATCGAGAATGGGCAACCATTACTATCAAAAAGATGTACGCTAAATATGAGGAACTTTTAGAGAAAAATGGTCATTTGCCGCTGATAATGCCTTCATTAATTCCAGAAAGTAACTTCTTATTAGAATCTGAACACGTAGAAGGTTTTGCCCCAGAAGTTTTTTGGGTGACCGAAGCAGGAAGCTCTGGTAAGTTAAATGAAAAACTTGCCCTACGACCTACAAGTGAAACTGCGTTATACAAGATGTATGCTTTGTGGATTCGAAGTTATAAGGATTTGCCTTTTAAAAGGTATCTATCGTGTCAAGTCTGGCGTTACGAAGGGAAAATGACGAGGCCTTTTTTCAGAGGGAGAGAATTTCATTGGATCGAAGCTCACGATGTTTTTTCAACAATGGAAGGGGCAGAAGAACAAGTGAAAGAAGATATGGAAGTAACTTACAAAATGATTCAAGATGAATTTGGCATCCCAATTATTTTCTTTGAACGCCCTCAATGGGATAAATTCAGCGGAGCACAAAAAACTTTCGCTGCGGATGCTCTAATGGGTTCAGGAAAAGTTCTACAATTACCTTCAACTCATCTCTTAGGACAAAACTTTGCTAAGCCATTTAATGTAAAATTTGTAGATAAAGATGGGGAAGAAAAATATGGATATCAAACCTGCTATGGTCCAGCTATAAGTAGAATATATGGAGCTATGATAGCTCACCTTGGAGACGGCAAAGGATTGATCCTACCTTTCGATATAGCACCAGTTCAAATTGTTATTATACCAATTTTATTCAAAAATAAGGAACAGATAGTGTTAGAAAAAGCTAATGAAATATTCGATGAACTTAAGGAAAAATTTATTGTAAAAATTGATGATTCAGACAAATCAATGGGAAGTAAATTTTATTACTGGGAATTAAAGGGAGTTCCTATTCGAATTGAAGTAGGTCCGAAAGACGTCGAAAAAAACCAAGTTGTTGTCGTTAAAAGACACGATGGTCAAAAATTCTTTGTTGAGGAAAACGATTTAAAAGAATTCATAGAAAATATAGCTACTAATTATACAAAAGAAATAAAAGAGAAAAGTGTGGTTGATTTTGAATCGCAAATTGAAGTAGCTTATGAAAAAGACGCCGCAATTGAAGCTATTAATAACGGTAAAATTGTGTGCTGTGGATTTTGTTCTATAGATCGTGCTAGTGAGCACTGGGCCGAAGTAGTTGAGAACGACATGGGCGGTCTCGTCCGTTGTAAACGAGTTGATGAGGAAAAAAACGAATTTGCAACCTGTTTAATTTGTGGTAAACCTGCTGGATGTACAGTGTATATTGCCAAGAGTTATTAGATTTATAATTAATTTTATTTAGAAAAGATTGAATAATTAATAACTCAGATCCTCTTCTCTTAAAAATTCTATGAATTTTAAACACTGTACATCACATAATTCACACGCATGATAAATAGTATTATTACCACGTCCTGATTCATATG
>JAUWNA010000156.1 GCA_030612905.1 Promethearchaeota archaeon | reverse complement strand
TAAAACTTTAAGAATTATAATTGGCGATTCAGATAAAATAACCCCTGTTACTGAAATTACTGAAATAATTCAAGACTCAATAAACAACATAGACCTCGTAATTATTAACAACATGGATCACGAAATTATTCAAGAAGAAGAGGTTGAAAAAATTCAGGAAGAGATCAATAATTTCTTCAAATTTTAATTTCAATAACAAAATATTTAATATGTTTTCAAAATATGAAGCAAAATTTTTTAAGAGTGACAAGAGTAACAATCTTACATAAGCATTAATTTTTAAATTTATAGGTGCGAATATATGAGTTCAATTAAAAAGTCAAAAAATTTTAATGTTACAAAATTATTCGAATCAGACGAAAAACTTACTTTTTTAGTAGGTGCGGGAGCTTCGGTTGAGGCGCCTTCCCTATTACCATCGACTAATGATACGATGAAGGCACTAGTTAAACTTTCCTGTGCTAATTCTGAGATCCAAAAAATTTTGAAATTACAGAATTTAAGGTTTGAGGTATTAGTAGGAATTATTCACAAATCGATTGAGGACGATTTTCGATTTCTAAACTTTTTTACAAAAAGCGATAAACCCAATCTTGAGCATTTTGCTTTAGCTGAAATGATTAAAAAGGGACATTTTGTCATTACAAGTAACTTCGATTTTCTGTTAGAATACGCTCTGCTACAATCTGATGTTCCTAAAAAGAAGATTGTTCCTGTAATAACTAAAAAAGACTACGAAAAATTCAGTGACCCCGAAAAGTTGTATAAAAATGGAAAGATACCCATTTATAAAATTCATGGTTCTCATAGAAACATCATCACCGGTGAAGATACGAGAACATCGTTTATCAATACTTTGAAATTAATTGGGTTGAACCAAACAGAGAGTAACATCGTCCAATTAGAGCCCTATAAAGCACGATTCTTAGATAATATCTCAAACGAACGTTCACTTATAATAATTGGCTATTCTGGTAAAAATGATTTCGACCTTATGTCGACCCTTAAAATTATGAAAAACCTAAAAAATTTAATCTGGATTAATCACATTTCAGATGGAGGATCAAAGGAAGACCTCTACGAATTTGACGCACAAAAGAGTAGTGATCTTAAGGATCTAGATAAATTGGACCAATTCTTATTAGAAATTAAGCAATTAAATGGTTCTGTTAATGTTTTTCGATTAAATGTGAATACTTCCAAATTTCTTGAGAAATTCTTTAAGGAAAAAGAAAAATTAAGCAAAGAAAAATTTACTATTGACTTAATGGAATGGCTTAAAACTAATATTGATGAACCCAACGAATTAACTAAGTTGTTTATATCAAATAAAATCTACTTTGAGACAAAAAACTATACCGATGCTTTAAGGTGTTTAGAAAGAATTTTTCGGATAAGCGAAGATTCTGGAAATACCCAATGGAAAGTAATTGCTTTAATGGAAATGGGAATTATCAATTATAATCAATCAAATTATAGCGATGCTTTAGAATGGTTGCGTAAATCTTTACAAGTTCAGCTTAAAATAAAAGCCTTTCCTCAACGGATTTCAATTTTTAAATATATTGCCCTAATTCACCAAGCTCAGAAAAATTATTCTGAGGCTTTACAAAATTTTGAATTTGCTTTAAAGGAAAACGAGAGAATAAAAGATTTTTATGAAAAATCTAAATTATACAAACATATTGGTATTAATTATCAATATCAAGAGAAATATCAGGATGCTCTAAAGTATTTCGAAGCTGCAATTAAAATTAATGACAAGCTTGAAAATTATAGCGAAAAAGCGATTAATTACAAACAAATAGGTAAAATTTACTATTCAAAAAAGAATTTTAACGAGGCTCTTAAATATCTTAAAGAAGCTTTGAAACTTAACGAGCAATTGGAAAACCTTGAAGATAAAGCAGAAATCCTTAATCTCTTAGGGTGCATATTTCATGAAATGGGCGATTCTCTAAGTGGTTTGGATAGGTGTAACGAAGCTTTGAGGATTTATGATCGGTTAAAAAATTATGAAGGGAAATTGGATTCTTTAAATTATTTAGGGATAATTTACAGAGATCAGTGGAATTACATCAAAGCTTTAGATTATTTTGAGGAGGGGTTTCAAATTGCTGAAAATTGGGGGGATCTCGATTTAAAAGCTAATTTCTCAAACCAAATAGGTACCATTTTTCAAAATCAAGATAAATATTCTGAAGCGCTAAAATGGTTTGAAGATTCTTTAAAACTCTTTGAGCAGGTAGGAGACCTTAAAGGGAAAGTAGATGTGTTAAGAAAAGTAGGACTTATACATAAAGAGCAAAAAATGTATCTAAAAGCTTTAAGACGATTTGAAAAGGCATTAGAGATATTTGAGCGCCTGGAAGATTTAAATAGTAAAGCCTCCACTCTTAATGTCATAGGACAAATTTATCTGGACCAAAGAAAGTTTTTAGAGTCACTTAGAAATTTTCAAAAAGCTCTTGAAATTTATGGAGAGACAGAAAACCTTGAAGGAAATGCTGACACTTTGAAAAATATTGGAAATTTTTATGCCGAACAAGCAAACTTCAAAGAAGCTATGAGTAGGTATAAGAACGCCCTAGATATTGTTAATAAAATAGGTAAAAAAGGGAAAAAAGCTGAATTACTTAACAAGATAGGATCTATTTTCCAAGATCAGGGTGTGTATTCTCAAGCTATGGAAAAATTTGAAGAAGCGCTTGAAATCTTCAACCAAGAAAATATTATGGAAGGGAAAATTGAAAGTCTTCATTTGATTGGTAGTAACTACCATTATTTAGGACAAGATGATGAAGCTTTAAAGGTATTTGAAGAAGCTGTTCAAACGGCTGAACAAATTGGAAATTTACATAAAAAAGCACTCTGTCTTAATATTATAGGGGATATATTTCGAGAAAAATGGGATTATGTTGAGGCTTTAAAACGCTATGAAGAAGCTTTACTGATAGCGGATGAATTAAACCATCTCGATGAACAAATTCAAATACTTGTTATTATTAGCAAAATATATCAAGCCCAAAAGCATTATCCAGAAGCTCTAAGACATTATAACGAAGCAGTCTATGTATCAGAAAGTATAGGAAATCTTGAAACCAAAGCGGATATCTTCACAAGTATAGGAGATATCTATTTTGACGAGGATAATTTTCCAGAAGCGTTAAAAATGTACGAAGAAGCACTAAAAATAGATGATCAACTAGGAAATACGAAAGGGAAAGCACAAAGACTTCTTTGTATTGGTAATGTTTTCTTGGTTCACAAGAAATATAATGAAGTGTTAAAAAAATACAGAGAAGCGTTAGAAATTGAAGAACAGCTAGGAAATTTAACTAACGAAGCAGTAATTATTCGCAAAATTGGGGATATTTATAAAGTTCAAGAGCATTTCAATGAGGCTCTAAAGTGGTACGAAGATGCTTATAAATTATTCGATGAAATTGAGAATCTTGAAGGTAACGCTGATTGTTTTGAAAGCATAGGTTCAATTTATCAAAACTTAGATAACTATACTGAATCATTGAAGTGGTATAGCGAATCTCTTAAGATAGCCACACAAATTTATGACGATGACAGGAAAGCACGAATTCTTTGTAAAGTAGGGGTTATTTTCCACGAGCAAGGCATATATAAAGATGCTTTTAAACGCTATAATCTCGCCCTTGATTTATTTGATAAAAGAGGAGACTTGATCGGTAAAACATACTGTTTAAATAAAATTGGATTAGTTTATCAAGATCGAGGTGATTTAAATCAAGCCCTTAAGTGGTACGATCGAGGAACAAAACTGTTTAAAGTTTTGGGGCCATCAAATGAGAGAGCTGAAAATCTTTATAACACGGCTATGATTTACCGTGACCAAGGATTGTACCTTGACGCTTTAAAAACTTTTGAACAATCTTTAAAAATAGACGAAGAGTTAAACAATCTTTCTAGAAAGGCAGAAAGTCTTAACAACATAGGGTTGATATATTTAGACGAAGATAATTATCCCGTTGCGTTAAAGCGTTTCGAGGAGGCTTCGAAAATAGCCGATAAAAACGACGATAAGAATAAGAAAGCTCAATATATAAATAATATAGGTTTAACTTATCTAAATCAAGGGAAATATGCGGATGCGTGGAAAAGCTGTAGTAAAGCCCTTAAAATATTCGAGGATATTGAAAACAGCGAAGGAATTGCAGACAGTCAATATAAATTGGGATTAACGTATTTAGAACAAAAATCTTACGTGGAAGCTTTAAAAATTCATGAAGACGCGCTAAATACGCTTACAAAGAGTGGTTCAGGAAAAGTTCCTTTAGCAAAAGTTCTTAAAAGCAATATAAAATTGATAAAAAGTAAAATATAATGAAATTCGAAATCTTTTTTATTGATTTAATTCTATTTTTTTCTTAAAATTACTGATTCTATTTCTTTTAATTGATCTTTTTTAACTTTACGACTAAGCCTTGGAATTACCACATCGTATAAAATGTAGAGATATGGTGCCCCTTGATTGAACATAATAACTGTGCTAAAAAGCAAATAAAGGACGCCTGTAGGGCGAATCCCCGAAACTAACAGTGGGAATTCCATGAAAAAAGCTTCTACACATCCTATAAAGAAAACATATAAGATTATCTTTGGCTTTTTACGTCCAAATTTATTTGTTCCATAGATTAAAAACAATAAAGAATACCCAACAGCAATATTAATAAACCAAATCACTAGCTGTGAGTCCATATATCTCACACTTTCAACTATTGTGTTATTTATTGGAAGTAATAAGGAAAGAAAAGGCGTTAACATCCAAAACCCAATAAAGAGTGCTGTAAATAATGCTATCTCTTTAGTATTTTTCTTTATAAAATTCTCAAATATAATCCATAACCAAGTGAACGCATACAGCGAGTAAGAAAAAGTCATCATAAAATCTGCCCCCGCTTTAATCCAAAAAAAATCTCCTAAGGGGCGGGGCATATATATTCCTCCGATCCAATATTCTCTTATAAATGTGCCAGAAGGGTAATTAGAACCTGCGGGTATATTAAACCACGCTATTGCATCAATGGTATATATTAAAAATCCAGTTATTATTCCAAATTTAATTGGAGCCCATTTTTTGTATTTTATAAGGAATCCAAGCCATATTGCAAGAAATACTCCATCTATAAAGACATAATCGTACTCAAACCTTCTTATGGCTTGGTTAAACGATTCAAAGAATATATTTAACAATAATTATCTCCTAAACGCAAAATTTTCTGTATTGAAATATTATTTCTATTAAAATATATATCCTTTTAAAGGAAGTGAGATCAATAATAAAATTATAATTAGGAATTGATTAATAGATTAACATTTTTGACAAAATTGTAAACTCTTTTAGGGGCGATTGCTTTCCATATAATTTCTGATGTACCGTTCTACTTCGCTAGCTGGTTTTATTACACCAAAATGACCTTCGCATAAAATATCGGCTTTTAAA
>JAUWNA010000567.1 GCA_030612905.1 Promethearchaeota archaeon | reverse complement strand
TTTTATACATGTGAGCTAAATATGAAGAAACGGGAGATCATTTCGTTATTTTTCTTTTTATCTTTAATCTTAATCATATTAATGGACAGTGCTTTATTCCTTCCTAATGAAGTTTTAATTGCAGCAGATTTAGGCATATATTTTGATAGTATAGGGATCATCATTAGCGTCTATACGATCGTTAATGGAGTTTCGATACTAATGTTTGGTTATTTGACCGATTTAATACAAAGAAAAAAGATTTTAATTTTTGCGGGGATTTTATGGTCAATAACAGCGATGCTGCACATATTTATAGAAGAGTTTTGGCAATTAATCCTTGTTAGAATCGTTGCTGCTATTGCTGTAAGTGTAACAACTCCACTTGTAATTTCTTATTTAGCTGATATAATCTCATCGGATTCTCGTTCAAAATCTTTCGCCTTCTGGGGTTTAATATCATCAATTGGAAGTCTCGTTGCTGGAGCAATTGCTTTAGCGTTTAACGTGATTGACTATGAAGCGATTGAATTGTTAAGCATTCCTGATAAGATAAATTATATCGCAATAAATTATCCCGCTTTTTTATACACATGGCGGTTACCATACTTTTTCCTGGGAATTATTGCCCTTGTTTTTACTATATTGAATTTTTTTATTACCGTAGAACCTAAAAGAGCGGCAAAAGAGAAATCTTTAGAAAATGTTTTAACAGACGAAGACATGCGCTATTCATATAAAATTAAATTTTCAGATTTGAAATTTATTTTTAAAAGAAAATCAAACTTCTTTTTAATGTTTAATTTTTTCGATGTTATTGCTTCTGGACTATTAGTAGCTTACATATTTCCTTACATTCAACTTGAAATTGGAGTCAATATCGTTGATCTCAAGGTTATTGTTTTATTACTGTTTGCGGTGGTGTTAGGGTTAATAATTGGTCAATTTGGACTTGCCCATTGGGGAGATAAAAAAGTTCAAAATGGAGATCTTTCTGGTAGGGTGAAGGTGGCAGTGATTTGTTCAATTTTAAATCTACCATTTCTCTTGTTCGCATTTGCGATGTCACCTAATGTAACGAACTCAACTTTCTTTTTTGGTGCTTTAATAGTCAACGATACCGTATTTTGGGTTTTATGGTTAATTTATTGCGCGTTTATAGGTCTTGGGCTTGCTTTTACTATGGGTATTGGGCCTAACTGGTATAGTTCTCTTATTGACGTAAACTTTCCGGAAAATCGAGGCACCATGATTGCGGTGGGCTCCTTTATTGACACTATAGGGCGAGCTTCAGGCGCCGTTATTGGCGGCTTCGTGGTTACTATGACAGGTAGTTTTTCAGCTACGATTTTTTGGTCCACGCTAATTTTTGGACTAATTTCCATTTCCTTTTGGGTTCCACTCTTCTTTACAGCTGAAAAAGATTATAGAGAAATAAATGAAATTATGAAAGAGAGAGCACTCTTGATAACTGATCAAGAAGTAAGAGATGAATAAAGCATTTTATTCTTTACATACTAAGATGTCGACAACGACATGGTATAAATGTGGGCCATAACTTTTTACAAATCTTTTTGATAATAACTCGCATTTGTAATTACTTGTTTCCGCAATTTCTTTAAATTCATTGAATAAATTTAGGTAATTTTCTTTCGTAGTGACACCTTCATAATGAAAGGTTGTTCCACTCTCCTTTGTTAAAGTTAAAGCCTCTTTAATAAAATCTTT
>JAUWNA010000359.1 GCA_030612905.1 Promethearchaeota archaeon | reverse complement strand
GATAAATTAAGGAAATTAGGATTTATGACGGTTTTTCGCAATTTAGATATCGGACTTATAACTATGACTCTTGCTTTTCCAATCATAATCTTCATCATATCTCTAAATATAATATTGGCTTTAACTGCTGCATTTGTTTCTATAATTAACATTATGTTTTCTTTTAGCGTACTGGTTTTAATAGCAGAAAGGATTAGCCGCGTATTAAAGGTTAGCGAAGCAGGTTCTAAGAAGGCGACACTTATCCGTATATTTACTATGTTGAGTTATATGATCGTAATACTTTCAGCTTCGGTTTTTATTCAATGGATAATAAGTGCTTCGAGAGAACTTTTTTATTTAAGCGCTTCACTTGAAATCCCCTTTTTAGTAAAAATCTTTATGAGTTTAATCCCGTTTCCTTTTGCAACAAGTAATTTATTAACATTGGCTATTGAACCAACGAGTTTTTCTACTATTTTTTGGTTTACTACTATTATAGGAGTTGTGCTCTCCATATTATTAACCCGATTCGCCTATAAAAGAGCGTTAAAGACAATGCGGATAGTTACTTCTTCAGCCGCACTTGAAACAAAACAAAAGGCAACTTTAAAAAAAACAACAGAAAAAGAAATAGAAGTTCTTATTATAACACGGCCCCCTATAAAAGCTTATATCCGCAAGGATTTATCTACTACAACAAGAGATATGCAAACATTTATGTTTGTAATTATGCCTTTCATCCTCCCTTTTATGATTTTAATTATTACGATGAGTTCAAGCGGACTAGGTGCTTCTTATTATGAAGACTATATTGTAATTTGGGCTCTTCTAACTCTGTACCAACCCATGATTTCAATGATGCTTACTTCAGGATTTTTAAATATGGAAGATTCTGGGGCGGCAATACTCTCATCTTTACCAATTAATCCTCGCGACCAAGCTAAAGCGAAATTATTTTTATTGGGTTCAATTCAGACTATCTCTTATTTCCTACCGATTTTTCTGTTTATTGGAAATCCCGAATTTTTAAATTATTTGCTGTCGTTTATTACATGGTATCCCGTTCTATTGACGTTGCTATTATCCATGTTCCAATTGAAAATTCGATTTTTCGGTAGAATGAAATACAAATTTGTTGTTGAGGAAGTTAATCCAGAAAAAAAAGTAACTAAATGGACTATAATGATAGTTGGTTTACATTTGATTTACCTATCATTTAACGTCTTGGGGGGTGTTTTATTAACATTTTACGGTTCCGGTATTATGTTTTTAGTAACTTTTATTGCGGGCTTGCTCTCTTTCGGTATTTTACTTCTTTCATTTAATAGCATGTTTCCAAAAGTTCTTGGAAAGAAAAAAATGATAAGTATAAGGGAAAGCTTCAGAAAATACCCTATTTTTGGTACGTTAGTTCTATTATCATTATATGCGGGATTCTTATTTCTACCAATACTTATTGAATTACCTTTAATCTTTATCGTAGATATTTTCGTAGATATCCCCTTAATTGCTTTATTTTTTATTGATTTCTTCGTCTCTTTTGGAGTAATGGCATTATTTTGGTTATTAATTGTTCCACGTTCCTTAAAACTTCCAGAGAGAAAAGAATCTCTAAAAGAATTCGTAAAAACCATTGGGCTGAAATTTGATAATAAAATAGTTCGCAATATACTGCTTGGAATAGGATGTTCAATAATATTTTTCATTAGCACTTATATTACAGCTAATATTTTTGGGAATTATACATTTGATTTAGATGTGATTTTTGGAACCCCTGGTTCTAGTATTGCGTTATTTGGATGGTTTTTATTTATTATAATGTTGATTCCCGGGATATGGGAAGAAGTAGCATTTAGGGGCGTAATCACTAAATTAAATTTAAGGAGATATTCTCAAAGAACAACATGGATAATAGTATCCGTATTATTTGGATTATTTCATTTTGTTAATTTATTAGTTGGGAGATTTTTGGTTCTAACAATTTTACAAGTAATATACGCGGCTCTATTAGGGTTTCTCTTCGGATACATGTTTATCAAAACTAAGAGTATAATACCTAGCATTATTGCGCACTATCTCATAAATTCTGTTGGACAACTATTTTTGTTTGTGAGTTTTGAGAATATGGGTCAACTTATTTTATTTGCAGTAATAGGCGTCGGAATTCTTCCAACTGTTTTTGGAATATTGTTAGTTAAATTAGTTGTTAAAGAAAAAGACGAGAGAATTGATTTAATAAACTAATTTTTTTATTCTCTTGATTCACCAATAATGTAGGAAATACAAATCTTTAAAACATCCTCAAGGGATCCTTTTTCAATTTTATCTACTGTGTCTGTAGGTTGGTGGTAAAATCCAAGCATTTGTTTTAAATCCATAGCAGAAATATTGGCAGCTTTGATTTTTGATTTAGAGAATGCTGTAGCATCTGTACCACCAGTAATTTGGCCAAATAATTTTTCTAACTTACTTGACCCTCCTAGCATAGATGATTGAAGCTTAATTTCGGAATTTTTAGCGGCATTAATTATTTTTTGAACAACAACATCAGAATGTTTTGTACGAGTTGTTGGTTCAAAATCTATGATAGAAATATTGTCTTTGCTGTGAATCCCATCCATGTTGATGCATTCTGCGTTGTACTTTATCAATTCGTCGTAATGTTCTTTAACATATCTATAAGCTCCTCTTAAACCCGCTTCTTCGCACCCAAAAGATACTAATCTAATCTCTGTGTTTTTAGGTATAATTTCTTTATGATTTTTTAGGTATTTTCCAATAGCTAACACGATTGCTACAGCACTTAAATTATCAACGGCTCCTGGTACTTTATTAGCCTTTTTTCCAAACGATACGAAGAAGAATAACCCAATAAATGCCGGAGTTCCTACTAAAAACAGGCTTAATACAAAAATAAAAAAGATTTCGTAGAAAAATAATCCCATTAAGGTTAAGAGTAATATAACTGTTGATACAATCAACCACAAGAACATAATACCTAAGCCTAAAAAGATAATAATGGGATAGCCTATTTTTAAATGAGTTAATAAATTAAACTGAAGCGCACTATCGTGATGACCAGAAAAGATCACGATTCTTTTTAATTCTTTCTCAGAGGAGATCTTTCCAATAACATTTTGTGATTCTCTTGATTTAAATAATGGATCAATGAATTCTCGATAATTAAAAAATTCATTCCATATGATTAAAAACGCAATTACGTTCAGACAGAAAGATAAAGACGTCATTATATAACTCCAATAATTTATTAAATTAAGCGGTATGAGAAAAAAGGTTAGAAACGACATA
>JAUWNA010000306.1 GCA_030612905.1 Promethearchaeota archaeon | reverse complement strand
AAGAGTTCAAAAAATCTCAGATTTGTACGAATTGAAGGTTTCTGACCTTACGAAACTAGATCGAGTAGGCGAGAAATCGGCTCAGAAAGCCCTAGATAACTTGTTTGCGGTAAAAGAAGTGTCTTTATCAAAGTTTATCGGAGGATTCAACCTCGAAAACGTAGGAGAAACGCTCGTGGAAAAGGTCGTAAAAGCGGGATACGACACGTTAGAAAAAATTCGCAACGCAACGGCACACGATTTGGCAAGAGTAGAATTGTTTGGCGACATTACCGCCAATCAGTTTCATAACGAGTTTCACGCTTTATATTTTGATATGCTTAAAACTTTAAAAACCAATAAAATTAAAATTAGGAGTATAAAAATGGGAAGCAACAAATTTGATGGACTTACCTTCTGCTTTACGGGAAAGCTCGAAACCATGACCCGAAACGAAGCGAACCAGCTGGTGACGGAAAACGGTGGCACTCCAAAAAGTGCAGTCGTAAAAGACCTATCGTATCTGGTCACCAATAGCACCGAGCCAACGAGTAAATACGTAAAAGCTCAAGGGCAAGGGTCGAAGATCATTACCGAAGACGAGTTCCTCGCCATGATTAACGAATAGCAAGTTATAAAACGCTAAAGTTGTTCTTGAAACCTTAATAATGGGCGTATTAATTCATTTAAGATTAAAAAATAAGGATAAAACTTTTCTTTACATTTTAAACGGTAGCTTAGATTTAGGAGGAATAGTCTCTATATATTTGCTCCTGAATTCCTCGTTTAACATCGGGCATTCTTTTTTTGTCCAACTTTCGCACATCATTGGATGGCCCCACATTCTTTCTAAAATTGTTTTCAGAGGTTCCTCCCTAGTATTTCCGAAAGTAAGTGGCATGAAGCAGCAAGGTTGGACATCTCCATAAGGCGAAATATAAAAATACACGTTATCTGCTATTCCCCTACATTGACTTGAACTTTGAGTTTGAAAATAAAAATCTCTACAAACAAATGGAAATTTCGCAATTTTTCTTACTTTTCTCTCTTCTTGAGGCGTCAATTTTACCTCAGGATTATATAACCATCTACCAGCTGGGGTAGGTAATAAATATCTTACTCCATTAGCCCCTAACTCTCTTGCTAATTTGATTACATCTTCAAATTCACCGTTAGCTAGAGTTTCTTTGGTTACATAAGTAGAAAGAGCACATTTTAGTCTCACTTCAAGCGCATTTTTTATACCTTGAACGGCTTTATCATATACTCCTTTCATTCCGCGCAATTGGTCGTGTTTTTCTGGAATTGGACTATCGATGCTAACATAAAGCATTTCTAAACCGCTATCCTTTAATTGTCTTGCAAAATCCTTCGTGATTTTTAATCCATTTGTATCACAAAATACATACACAGATCTTTCTGAAGCGTACTTTATTAATTCCATTATATCTGCTCTCATGGTTGGTTCACCTCCAAAGAAGTTGACCACAAAAGCTTTAGCAGATTGATCTAATATGTCTTTGATTTCATCCGTTGAAAGTTCTCGACGTGGTTCATTTTTGTAATTACCCACGCAACAATGTGGACATTTAAGTTGACAGTTATACGTTATACCAAACATAAGATAGAAGACATCTGCCCTTCCTTTAATTCCTCCCCTTTTCTCGTTAAACCAATCTGTCATGCTCTCTTGATCATAAGTTAATGGAATCTTATGTTCTTCCCATAGGTTTTCGTCTTCCGAAAATCTTTCATCTTCTAATTCCATATTTTACACCCTTATACGATCTCTCTCTTCAAAATCAATTATTACTATTAATTTGCTAAATTAGTTTATAAAGTTTTTATTAAAAATAATTTTAGAATAAAAAATTAACGAAAATTGATAATTTCTTTTATTTTTACTTCACAATTTCAATATCTAATTGATCTATGATTTCCATTAGGTCAAGTACCTCAAATTCGAAGTTATAACTCCTAATTGTCTATAATAATCAATCCTAAGATTAATATTTAAACTATAAATACATTATAAATATTGAAGAATATGCAAACAATAAAAGAAAAGGTAATTGAATCAATTAAAAAGCTTCCAAATGATGCTAATTACGATGATATCATGGAATCAATTTATGTTCAGCAAATGATTACGAAAGGTATTGAGCAGTTGGATAAGGGAGAATTTATATCCCATGAGGATGTAAAAGAAAGGTTTAGAGAATGGTTGAAATAAGATGGTCCCCTATAGCGACTGATGATTATGAATCAATAATTAGGTATTATGAGAAAACTGCACCAAAATTTGCTCAAAACTTTGCTAAGAAAATTATCTATATTATTGAAAATATAATTCAATTTCCCAAAATGGGTAGACTTGTTCCTGAGTTTGAAAATACAGAAATAAGAGAAATTGCTTATCGAAATTTTCGAATAATATACCGTTTACAAGAAGATTTTTTAGAAATTGCCAGAATTATCCACGGAAGCCGTATCCTGAGGATTTAGTTTTAGTATTTCATCTAATTAATTTTTAACAAGAATAAAATTTCAAAATTATTGTTTGTATTAATAAAAATCATAATTCTCTTTAATTATTATTTTGCCTAATGTATAGATCAGTTTAAAACATTGATTTCAATCCGATCTAAAATTTCCATTAGATCCAATACTTGGAAATCGAAGTTATAGTTTGTTGCAGCATCAGATAAATTTGTTTTGCAAAATGGACAAGTTGATGTGATAATCGTTGCTCCAGTTTCTTTTGCTTCATAAAGGCGTTCTTTTGAGATTTCTACAGACCATTCGGGATACCCGATTTTTACGCCTCCTCCTGCTCCGCAACACCAAGCAAAATTCCTATTTCTTTTCATTTCTACTAACTTTAACCCTGGAATTTGCTTGTAAATCGTTCTAGGAAGTTCATAAACACCCATATGCCTTCCAAGATGACAAGGGTCGTGATAAGTCACTGTTTCATTAAACTCCGATTTAAACTTTAATTTATCGTTGTCTAATAGTTGTTTTACTAATTCTAAAGTGTGGAACACTTCAAAATCGTATTCTTCGCCAAATTTTTCGAAATCTTTCTTAAATGTTCTATAACAACCAGCACACGAGGTAATAACTTTAGTAGCTCCAGTATTTTTAATTTGAGCGATATTATAGCTCATATAATTTTTAACAATGCTAAGTTGCCCAGTTCGAATCATAGGGCTCGTACAACAATGTTCATCTATTAAAGTGAAATTTATTCCGCTTTTTTTTAGGAATCTTAAGGTTGAGTCCCTTAAACTTTGTTGGCGGTAATTAGAAGTACATCCAATATAATAAACCCAATCTGCTTTATCTGGTAAGTCATATTGTTTTTTCAACTCTTCATTATCAGAGTTAGGCTCTCCATAAGGATTATAATTTTCTTCGCAACGAGAAACCAGAAACTCTTGGTTTTTAGCTGGCCCAATATGTTTTACAGCTAATTCTCTTAGAGCCTCTATCATATCTACGATATAATCGGCGTGAGGCGCTTGACAAGCGTCCATACAAGCTCCACATGTTGGGCAAGCAAAAATAGCGTCTTTTAAATCCTCAGACCATTCCAATTCGCCGGTTACGACACCCCTTATTATTCTTATTTTCCCAGATGCCCAATACGATTCGAATAAAAACTTTTCTCCTGAAGGACACGAAGGTTCGAAACCCTTATAAGAATATTTACATGTAGAACAACGGATACAGTTATCAAATGCTAATTCCAAAACATCTTTTCC
>JAUWNA010000148.1 GCA_030612905.1 Promethearchaeota archaeon | reverse complement strand
GATAATAGGAATTTATAAGCAAATCCTCCTATATCAGCCCCTAATGCGATGCTTTTAGCAATATCTATTCCATTTCTTAGTCCACCAGTGGCTATAACCATTTTTTTAGAGATTTCTCTTACATAAAGAATGGTTAGAGGTGTGGGGATACCCCATTCTCTAAAAGAATCTGCGAGTCTTCTCGTATATTTTTCAAAACTAAAATTATCGCGGTGAGATTCAATTGCAGCAAAACTTGTACCTCCGGTGCCTCCAACATCAAATCCATCGAAACCTAATGAATCAAGCCTCAAGGCTAAATCCTTATTGAAGCCCGTTCCTACTTCTTTTGCGATTATTGGAATGTTAATTTCTTTTCGAATTTTTTGAAATTTTTCAAAGAAATTTTTGTAGGATATGTTTCCGTTGCTTTGGACTAATTCGTGTAAAGCATTAAAATGAACGGCCATTACATCTGCTTTTACCATTTCAATACATTCAATAAAATCTTCCTTTTTAAAGGTGGAAGAATTAATTTGGCCGATTCCTATATTTCCAATTATCGGAATATTAGGCGCAACTTCACGAACAATCTCAAAAGACTCAATGGTAGATGGATCTTCCAATCCTATGCGTTGACTTCCTACGCTCATTATAATGTTTTCTTCTTCTGCGGCTTTAGCTAAAATTCTGTTTATTGCTTTAGAGATTGGATGTCCTCCGGTTATAGCGGAAATGCAAATTGGAGCGGAAATCTTTTTATTAAAAAACATTGTTGCGATGTCAATATCATCTAATTCGACTTCCGGAAGCGAATGATGAATTAATTTTATGTCATCAAAATAGTTTTTTATGTGTTGGACATTAGATGTGATTGGAATCTTGAGATGTTCTAACTTTCTCATGTAAATCTCTGATTGTCTTTTTTCGTCGTAAATTCTACTAATACTCGTACAGATTAATTTTTGATTGCTTAAGGCTTTAAAGATGTTACCTTCCGTCAGACCGTTTATAACTTGAACTGGAATATTTAAACTACAAATTTCTTTAATCGCGTGAATCTTTCCTCTAATGCTTCCCGTAACATCAATCTTATTTCCTAAATCAGCTAAATTAATTTTATCTAACTCTTCAAGACTAATTTCTGAGGCTAATTTTATAATTTTTTTATCATTTTCGATACTTTCAATAAAAATTCCATCTTTTTCAATAGCAAAAATAACTTTAGAAATGCTGTATTTTTTCAGGTTTTTACACAATTCCAAAATTATGCGATCTCCAGAAATTATTGAAAAATTGCCTTCTTTGTCAAGAATAATGTCTCCATATAAAACGGGTAGAATTCCAAGATCAAGCGAAGTTTCAATTGGCTCGATAGATTCAAAAGAAATCTCGTTTAAACTCTTGATAAAAATACTTGAAGGTTGAATAGAAAGAGCTGGATACTTTTTTTCTAAAAATTCTTCAATTATTTGCGAATTGAATTTAATCATCGCTTCGTGCGTTTTAGTTAGCCCATATATCTGATTTTTAATAGAATTATTGATTCCTTGAGAAATGTTATATTTTTTAGCAATCGGGTGTCCAAAGGAACCTCCCCCATGGATTAAGATTAATTTTTTATTAGCATCCATTATTTGTTGAATTGCGCCTTTTACAACTTCTTCTCTAATAGAAAAAGGAATATTTTTATCAGTTAATAAACTTCCACCCAATTTTAACAGAAATATTTCATTACTATTTTTCAATTTTAATTAACACTCATCCTATCATTGTTCTCCAGGCGTCATAGCCCTCTTTTTCGATAGCCTTGGCGATATATTCTTGTATTTGTTCATTTTCTGCTAAAGCGATTACTAAACCACCTCGACCCGTTCCCGTCATTTTAGCTCCAATCGCTCCATTTTTTAGTGCTATTCCCACTAATTTATCGTTTATTTCTCCTGAAACTGTAATTTTTTGAAGTAATTTGTGGTTTTGATTCATTAATTTACCTATGATGGCAATGTCACCTTCAAGTAAGGCTTTTTTTGCTTTTTCTGATAGAGCCTTATATTCGTTTAATGTCTTCTCAAATTCTTCTGAATTAGCTTCCTTTAAACGCCTAACATCAGCAACTACTTCTGTTGTTGAAGCTGTTATTCCTGAATTTGCGATTATCAAGGGCATCTTTCTTGGCGATTGAAGGAAATCCATTGTATTTTTTCCACCAGTTAAATTCTTCACAAACCAAATCAAACCACCATAAGTCGAAGCCGTGTTGTCAATACCAGAAGGGGTTCCGTGATAAGCTTTCTCTCCTTCGTACGCAGCTTCGTTTATCTTTTCATCGTCTAAATTTAGATTAAAACTATCGTTGAGTGCACGAGCGAGAGATGTACATTGAGCAGCAGAAGCTCCAACCCCACTCGCAGCAAATAAATCTCCGGTAAAAGTTATTTCAAGTTTTTGACTATCAGTATCTATTTTCAAATGCTCCAATACATTTCTAATTGATTGCATTGCCTCATCGTATTTCTTTTTTTTATAACCCGGTGTAGCGGGTCTCTTATCGTCGACAGTCCAGTTTTGTCCATTAACAACTTTAACATCTGCAGTTGTATAGGAACCTAATGCCGAAGCAATAGCGGGAAGACCATAAACTACAAAATGATTGCGTCTACTGCCGAAGTTGGAAGTAGATTTCGCCAAAAAGAATGGTCTTACCATATCCTTTTCCAGTTCCCGTTTATTTCACCTCCACAGTACCTTTTGAACCATTAACAGTAATTATTTGTCCAGTTTTAATACAATTAATATCAATTTTATCTACACATGGAATCTCACTAATTATACAACCAACCGCTATTATAGTATCGATTTCTTCGTTTACGATTGCTGCTGGAGCCATGTTATTTTTCTTCATCCTATACATCGTATACGACCCTACAGTCGAGCCTTTACCAGTAGGAAAGACTAGAACTTTTCCTGTAATGGATTGTCCTTCAAGATCGTGCCCAACCTCAACAACTATACCGGTGTCAGGATCCACGCCACCATAAAATGAAATTCCATCTTTAGTTACTATTGCTTCTGCCTTAGCAATTCCTTTATAGATTTTTCTTCCTTCTAGCTTCATTTAATCGCTTCCTCAACGCATTGTTCCATTGATCCAATTTTTACTTTGAATTTATTCTTTGCGCGGCCGTAATAACACGCCTTTGCTGAATCGACCATGATTCCCTTGAAGCGTCCTTTAATTGGAGCCACGACGCAACATGTATCTGCAGCAAATTTTGCTCCAGCATCTTCAATAATTTTAGAATAACCGGCTTCGTCTGCGATTTTTTTTGTAGGTCGAGCAGTAGTAATCCAAAATTCTTTCTTTACTTTTTTTCCCTCTAACAATTTCGCAATTTTCGCAATCTCGTGAATTGAAGCGTGAGGACAACCTAGACTTATAAAATCTATCTCAAGATCGTCATCAATAAGCTCAGCACGAGTTTTATCTAAATCGTCCTGATTAATTTCAATAACAATTTCACTTGGTTTAGTGTATTTATTATACTCAGGAGTAATTCTTTCCATATGGAATAATGCTGTTCCACCATAGGTAGCGACGGAAGCGCAGAAAGATTTAAGCTCTTCAACAGTAGCAGAAGGAATTCCTTCAATATAAGGGATTTTTTTTCCTAATTTTACTAGTTTATCGCCAATTAATTTTCCCATCACGCCAAATTCGTCAGTGCCTTTGACTGAAGCGTTTACTTTAAACAAGACTTGGCCGTGACGATTTTCGTCCAAATGATAACCGTATTTAGGCGTTTTACCGGTTAAAGCTGCCGCCAAAGCGCTAGGTCCCCCCTCTCGATTCGTTCGAGCTCCAATAACAGAGTTGGAATAACAAACAGCGCTACTTTCGGCCCAAGCAATGTGTTGTCCATAATGAGGTGCGTTTCCAATTAAATACGGTGTACAAGAACATGTCGTAATTATTCCCATTTTTGCAAAAGCATCTATAGCTCGATTCTGATTTTTAAAAAACTCTTCGTCTATCCCTAACTCTCTCCAATTTTCGCGATCCATTCCAGCGGGATTTAAAGTAGTTAAAACCCTGACCTTCCCATCCTCTGCCATTTCGTTCAAGAATTCCAACCCCGCTTCGCCAAGATTAGCGTAGGAAACTCCTGCTATTTGAACTCCATAAACATCAACCATACATTCAGCACCAAATATTTCGCCTAATGTGGTTAATATTTCCATGGATTTCTGGGCGGATTTTCCATGCTTTCCATCAAGCATATCTTTTTCTATTTGTTCTAATCTCATAATCCTCAATTGCTTTGTATTAAAAATATTTGTTCAAATCTACTCTTGGGAAATTAGCTCTATCAAAGCTCTTTCCTTTAGTTACTAGTGGTTTCGTTAAATCAAATCCCATTTTAGTTGTCATTTTCGTTCCTGGTTCTGCGCTAGGATCTAAACTACTTCCAGGTTCCTTATCTTTAATTATCATATTAACATCGCCTTGAAAGCGAGTTGCCATCGCCCATTCCACAGATAGCGGGTCGTAAATATCAATATCTTTATCTACAATAAATATGTGTTTACAACTACTATGGCCAATAAATGCACCATTAATAGCTTTTTTACCATCTTCTTCTGACTTTTTATCAATTTGCACGATGGCATGTAGCCATGAACATCCTCCAGGATTTATATTAACATCTAAGCACTTAACTCCAGATTCGTTCACTTTATTGAAAATAGTGGGTTCTCTTGGCATGCCCATCAATATTTTATGCTCAAGCGCACCAGGTAATAAGGCTTGCCAAATCGCATTCTTTCGATGAGATATTTTTTTCACTTCAAAAACGGGTTCTTCTCTTACAACATCATAAGTTTCTGTTAAGTCGAGAAAAGGGCCTTCAGCGTGTTTTTCTTCTAAATAGACCCGCCCTTCTAATACAAATTCTGCATCTGCAGGGATTAAAAGATCAACTGAATTTGCTTTAACAACTTTTATTGGCTCTAATGCATTTGCAATATGTAATTCATCAACTCCAATATCCACAGATGTAGCTCCGGCAATTAGAATATTAGGAGTGTTACCTATACAAAAAGCAACGTCTAATTCACTATTTTTTTCTAAAAATGTGTGAAAATGTCGACCTCTAACGATTCGAGTAGAAAATTTGTCTTTAGAAAATTGCATAGCTCGATGAAAATCCATGTTTTGTCCGTAATCTGGGTCTCTTGTGATTACGACAGCAGAACTTATGTAATTCCCGCCGTCCTTTTCGCAATGAAATAAAATTGGTAATTTATCTAAATCTACGCTTGATTCTATAACTTCTTGACAAAGAGCGTTTGATACGATTTCTGGTTCTGAGCGTTCATTAATTGCTTTTGAAAGCATTGGTATGATGTCTGCGGGAGTTACATTGAAATACGAAGCAATTACGTTCTTAGTACAGAACATGTTGCCAACCAACCTAAATTCAGATTCTTTAACATTATTAAACATTAAGGGGGTTGGTTCTTTCTCTTTTAATATTCCAGAAATCTCTAACTTCTTCGAAGTCTCCACATATACATTTTGAAGGAGTCCTTTCTCATCAATTTTATTTATATAATCTCTAAATCCCATAAATTTCATCT
>JAUWNA010000335.1 GCA_030612905.1 Promethearchaeota archaeon | reverse complement strand
TACATAATTCCAAAAGGAAAGAAGATTACTGGTAGAAATATAATGTATTGAGTAATAACTAACGAAAATATAGCGATTGTAAGCGATATTATAGATGCTATCCAGATTATTAATCGAGACATTTTTGGAGATAATTTTGATAACGAATCTCCATCGATCATTTCGTGAAGCATTTGACCGGAGAATGCCACAGAAGCTATAGAAAGTATTATTAATAACTCAAATAAAGTTAATTCCGGAAAGTAATTCATAGAAATATCGCCAGCGTTGATTTTTATCATAAAATAAGGTAAAAAAAGATGCGATATTCCTAAAATAATATGGTTAATAATAACCAACGATTTAAATAGACAATAGAAAATTACGGAAACAACGATTATAGCTAAGTAAACCCCTAAGAGTGGGTTTATTACGATACTATTCATGAAACATACGGTCCCTAATAAAAAACTTGCCAGAGAAATTGTGAAAATTTCTTTTCGTGCATAACCCTGTACTCTTTCTAGCGTTTCCATTTCGTTTGGATCTTTCATATCGATTACATCATTAAGAGTATTTCCCGTAATAGCATAAAAACCAAATCCAGCCAATATCCAAATGTGGGGGATAACATCATAATTATTTAGATAAATACTCAATAAACAAGGAACGAGCACTGAAAAGATATATTCAACCCTTAAAAGTCTAAAACCTTTACTCATCTTTACTCATCCAAACAATCAATGATATATTAAATTAATATATATTATGCTAAAAAGGATTTAAGATTTTATAGAAATTATTTTATACGAATTTATGTTTGTTTATTAATTTCCAATAAAATCAGGTTCCTTTCTTTCGTTTAAAGCAAATACACCAATTTTATAATCTTCAGATTCGGCCGATTTTATCTGTATTTGTCGTTCATTTTCAAGGTGTTCCTCTAAGGGTGTGCTAAGGGCATTAAAGAAGAGTTTCTTAGTCCTCGCATATGTTAATGTTGGTCCTTTGGCGAGTCGCTCAGCCCATTTTAAAGTAATATCCTCTAAATCTTCATGAGGTACGATTTCGTTGACAAAACCAAGTTTTTTCATCTCTTCAGCCGTATAAGTATCTCCGAAAAACGCCATTTGTGTCGCTTGTTGCCATGTGAGCTGACGGCTTAATAAAATAGTTCCTGCGAATCCCGGAATTAGAGCGAGTTTGGAAAAAGATTGCTTAAATCTCGCTTTTTCTGAGGCAATTATTAAATCACACGAAAGAGCGAGGTTCATTCCAGCCCCTACAGCCCAGCCATTCACTGACGCGATAACAGGTTTTGGATAAAGACGCAAAATTAAGGCAATTTTATAAAGGTCTCGCGTTAAATCGTTCATAACTTGACCTGATGTGCCATTTTCAATGCTCGCCTTAAATTGTTTTATATCTCCGCCCGCTGAAAAAGCCTTTCCGGAGCCAGTTATTATTAAACATCTTACAATGCTATTATTTCGAATAGATTCTATAGTTTCTAATAGTTTTTTCCCGGTGCTTTTATTTAAAGGGTTAAAATTCTCTGGATCCATTAGTCTTATAATCGCAATATTATCTTTAATTACTAATTCAATTTTTTCGTCCATATTTTATCTCCATTTATTTTTTTTTTCTTACATCATAATTATACATATAATATTATCAATTTTCCATTTTATTTTTTTTATATTAACTCTAAAAAAACATTCTAATTGCTAAAACTAGTAAGATAATTGCCACAAAAAATTTTAAATAAGTTTTCGACATTTTTCTTGATATTTTTGCCCCAAATATCGAACCTAATATAGCGCCAGTGGTTATTAGAAGACCAACTAAATAATCTATTTGCCCTAAGAGGCACTTAATGATTGTATTATATAAAGCTGTGAAAAAAATTATTGAAGTTGAAATTGCTGTAGCGTTATGGATAGGAAAACCTAATATTATGTTGAGTGACGGAGTATTTATAATCCCTCCACCAATTCCAAGTAGGTTTGCAACAAAACCTGCTAATATAAACAATGGAATAGCTTTTTTAAAATTGGTTTTATAATCGTAATCGTGCAATGAGAACTCTCCCTTTTCCAAGTCTTTGCTCCTTAATCCTCCTTTTGATTTAATAGCTTTATGAACCATATTTAATCCTGCCACTAGTAATGTCAATGCAAATATAATCTTTAGCATTGAATTATCGATTTGAATAAATGAAAATACAATAGTGGCTAAAACGCTCCCTAAAATAGAAAAAACTCCAAATGTCAAAGCTAATTTAAAATTTGTTCTTTCTTGTTTTAGATAAGTTATAAATCCCGCACAAGAAGATGTTAATATTATGAAAGTAGATGTATCTATGGCGATATTAATCGGCATCAAAAATAAAAGAGTCATTGTTGATACAAAAAAAACTCCACCTCCAATTCCCGCAATAACTGAAAGAGTTCCCGTTAAAAAACCTAATAATATTAATAAAAATATTGTTGTAAGATATACTTCCATAAAAAAAACTATGTAAAATTTATCATAAACTTTTCTTGATTATGAGAAAGTATCAAAAAAATCAAGAATTATATTATAAAAAAGTTACTAACTTAATAATTTAAAATTTAAAAAAATCTAAACTTTAATTAGTTATTTTTTATGCCCGAACCTAACGATAAATTAATTGTTGCGCTCGTTGAATGCTCTAGATGTGGAAATCCTTTTATGATTAAAAAAGAGCAAAAAAAATCGGGGAAATTAATATGTGATAACTGCATTAAGTTAGAACAGAGAAAAAAGCAGTTAGCAGATTCAATACTCGAATCACAAAAAAAAATTGAAAGCTCGATTAAGGGTTATAAAAGTTCTCTAAGAGTTGCTAACTCCCAACAAATAAAGCAAATATATTTTGAGAAAATCAAAAAAACTTCAACTGTATTAAATAATTCAGTAGAACTTCTTAAGAAAATAGAGGAAACTAACGATGAGAAATACATAGAGCAATATAAAAAGTTATTTGAAAAAATGAAAAAAGAATTCGCTGAAAACAAATAAGTTTATAATTTTAGAAATATAAACGCCATATTCATCATTCGTTTCGGAGAATAATATTTCGCATCTACTTTCATTAGTGACGAACTAAGTTTGACAAAAAGGTTCCAAATTTTTCTGAAAATTAAATTTGAGCGATATTTATTGCGTAACATTATCAAATTTCTTTCTGTTTTTTTCGGATTAATTGATTGTAGTAAGGACATTTTCATTAATATACCATAAACTCCAAAATGTTTTAAATATTTGAAATTGTAGCTTCGGAATAACCCTAAAACTTGCTCAATTTCATATCTACGATAATGACCGATTATTTTATCTTGTTTTGAATAGTATTTCATCCTATGTGGGACTGTAATTACAGCAAATCCTCCTTGTGTTAATATTCTTTTTATTTCAGAGATAGCTAAATCATCATTTTTTACGTGTTCTAGCACATCTAAAGCAAGCACGAGGTCAAAAGTATTGTTTTTA
>JAUWNA010000370.1 GCA_030612905.1 Promethearchaeota archaeon | reverse complement strand
TAAAACAATAGAAGGCTTTGTCGCTGGAGGCATTACTACGCTTTTAATTGTCTTTATAATTATGAATATATACCACTTCTGGATGCCTATAAGTTTTATAAAAATCTTATTAATGTCTTTAGTATCAGTAATTTTGTTTTTATTAGTAGACTTCTATATAGAACATATATCCGATAACTTCTTAAATCCTATATTGACAGGGTTAGGTATGTGGTTAATCTTATTACTATAGTTAATCTTTTTAAGATTATCCACCAAAATAGAGATACAAAAAAGATATATCATCTCCATCTTTTAGAACTGTTTTTAAGAAATTTTTGTCCCTATAACTTCTACCATTTATGATTATTGAAAGAAAGGAACTAAACTCGTCTCTTTTTTTTTTATCCCAGAGTAGTTCGTAGAATTTTTCGCCAAAATGTTCTTTAAAAAATTCTAATAGTTCTTTAATTGTTAATTCATTCTCAAAATTAATAATTTGGTTTGTACCTTTAGTAATTTCGTTAAAAGGAGGTTCAAATCTAAATTTTAAAGAAATCAATTTATTAATCTCTCCAATAATTTCATAATCTCTTTAGATTTTAAAATAAATTTGAATATAAAATATTGTTGGTAATTTAATATAAAAAATTATTACTTATTCATGAAATATCATTTTGTTAAAGTTTTAACAATAAAATTATAATACTAAAAAATTAACATGTTAAGTGAACGTTTAGAGGTTTAAAATTATGGCACAAGTTATATTTATTTCCAAAAAAACAGTTCGAGACGCGTGGCTTTCAGCTGTGGCTCAAGTTTTATATAATGGCGACGATATTAAAACAGAGTACGATAAACAAGAAGATCTTCCATCTAAAGATGCTACTGTATTAATAGAAATAAAAGATCCGATAAGTAGTCCGATTATGCGTAAAGATAAAGTAATGAAAATTAGATCAAAGTATGGAAACTCTTTTGAAGTATACGGTTGTATAGCAGATACTTATTTAATCGGATCAATCCAAAGCGGCTACATCGAAGAAATCATGGAAGGCGTAAACGATCATTATATCTGGGATTCGGGCGTGAGCTTTCCGTATTCCTATCATGACCGATTATTTAATTATTCGCCCTATTCCCTTGAAGATTCTATCCATGTTAATTACGATTTAGAATTAGTTGATAATGATTTTGTCAAAAAACACCAAAAACTATTGAAGTCAGAAAAAGTTCAGATATCTGGCGAATCTAATATTTGGAAAATGAAGAACCTTGTTGAATTCGATTTAACTAAAAAAATATCAGAGCAAGTTGGAATACAAAAGATACCAATTGAAGTAATTAAATTCCCAAAAATTGATCAAATTGAATATATAATTAAAAAATTGAAAGAAAAACCCTATTCGCGCAGAGCTCAAGCAATTACATGGCGTCCGCTTGTTGATCCCTTTCATATCGACCCTCCTTGCCTTCAGAGAATTTACATGAGAGTTAAAGATGACAAATTAATAATGCAAACAACTTGGAGAAGCAGAGATTTATTTAGAGCCTGGGAAGCAAATGTAAATGGAATGATTCGAATTCAGAAATATGTTGCTGAACAGCTCGGCGTAGAAACCGGTCATTACTTAGATTTTAGCAATTCTCTGCATATTTATGGAAATACGATTTCTGAAGTTAAGGACATGTTTGAACGTATGAAAAATAGAGGAGAACAATTTCCCGATGAAGTAATTGAACTAATGGAAGAAAACAGTAGCTAGCTTTCAAAAATTTTTGGAAAAATTTTCCTGGTATTATCTAATATTTGGTTTTCTAACTCAGTTACCGGAATTTCTTTTAATTTTGATATGGTGTTTAAAACATCTCTTATCATAGCGGGCGTACCAACTTTTCCCCTATATTTAACAGGACCATCGCTTTCTATAAGTAAATGTTCTTTATCCACATTTAAAACCGCTTTTTTTACCGGTGGAGAATAGCTAAGAGCAGGTGTAATAGAAAAGAAATAACCTCTATCGATTCCTTCTTTTAGAAAAGCTTCTGGCCCAGAATACCAATGAATATTGACATTAGGAATTTTATATGAAGGCAGAGTATCAAAAATAATTTTTTCAGCACCCTTAGTGTGTAAATTAACTGGTAATTCCAACTCTTGAGCTATTAATAGCATTTCATCAAAGATTTTCTTTTGAAGAGGGTACAACTCTTTTTCTTTAATAAAATGATGGTCTAAACCAATTTCTCCAATTGCACAGATTTTTTCTTTTTTAGTTCTGATTAAGTCTATGATTGATTCTAACTGATTTTCTATGTTTCTATTCATTTTCACCTCCTCGGGATGAATTCCTAAAGCAGCATAAATTTCTTTGTATCGATCAGCAATTTCTAAGATTCTCTCTTGGCTTAAGGAACTCATTGCTACAGCAATGATCTTTTCAACTCCGACATTTTTAGCTTCATTAATAACTTTATCAATATGAAAATAAAGATTTGCGTGACAGTGCACATCAATTAGAATTTTAATCACCTTTATATAATTAAAATACGGACTAGAAATAAAGTCATATTACATTCGATTAATTTCAGCCCTTAAATGAACAATTTTCTTTACTAAAGCATATTTTCCTTTAGGGTATTCTTGAGTATCTAAATAACGCATTAATTGTTCTAATTCTTTTGCTAAGTAGTTTTTAATGTCTTCTTTCGTTACATTTCCTAAAATCTTAGGTAACGGCTCAAATTTTTCGACTCTCTTTATTCTTAAGTTCGATATTGTTTTTGCTAACTGGGCTTGAAAACCTTTTGATTCGGAAGGATCGGCGCCAGCAAGCATATCTAACGAGACTTGTAAACCATTGATGAAAGACTCTAAGTCTCTGATGTCTATTTTGTCTTCATTCATAAAAAGTTCTATAATCTAAAAAATTTCTATTCTTATATCCTATATGGAGTATTTTTATATAAATTTCTTTATGTGTTATCTTAAAATTAAAATAAATACTAATAAAGCGAAATTACTAACAATAATTATCCAAATTCTTTATATATCAATTCTGCAAGCGTTGAAAGTACTATTTTTTTTAATTCTTTATCATACAGTCTAATTTTATCAGAGAATTCAATTTGAATGGTTTGACTATTTTTAATATGACTTGCACCATATTTCGCCGTGATATAACCCCCTGTCAAAACAAACTCTCTTCTTAAATGATGACCGGGAGCTATGGCTAT
>JAUWNA010000407.1 GCA_030612905.1 Promethearchaeota archaeon | reverse complement strand
GATGGTAAGGATATTTTTTTACACCATACTGCACTGCAACCAAACGAAGATAATAATATCACCAGCGGTGATTTTCTTACATTCGCAATTAAACCACAAAAAAAAGGTCTTGCCGCTGTTGAAGTTAAACGGTTAGATTCAGAAGAAGTTGTTCAATCTTCAATATCGGAAGAATTTAAGCCTTTGCAGTACAATCAAATTGATAGTGGTTTAAATTTTGCTGATCTTGGTCTAGACTCTGAGATTTTACACGCAGTAAGAGATTCGGGTTATAAGGTCCCGACACCAATTCAAACTCAGTCAATCCCTATTATATTGAAGGGAAAAGATATGTTAGGTTGTGCTCAGACAGGCACGGGTAAGACTGCTGCTTATGCACTTCCTATCTTGCAACGATTAGTTAGTATAAAGAACAACACTAACATAAAAAACAAACGCAAAATTAGTGTTTTAGTTGTAGCTCCTACAAGAGAGCTTGCAATCCAAATTAAGGACAGTTTTAGTATTTATGGAAAATATACTGGACTAAGAAATACTGTTGTTTATGGGGGGGTTGGACAAAATCCACAAGTGAAAAAGTTACAACAAGGAGTTGATATTTTGGTTGCGACACCCGGCAGATTACTCGATTTGATGAGACAAGGCCACATAAACCTAGGATATGTTGAGTTTTTTATTCTAGACGAAGGTGATAGAATGCTAGATATGGGTTTCATCAATGATATTCGGACTATCATCAAAAGCATGCCTAAAATGAACCGACAGACACTACTTTTTTCTGCGACGAGACCACAAGAAGTTAAAAAACTGGCTGATAGTATTCTAAATAAACCCATAAGAATAGATATCACGCCAGAAAAACCAACCTTGGAAATTCTTAAACAAACTGTATTTTTAATCTCCAAAAAGAAAAAGCAAGCATTATTGGAAAAGTTATTAGCCGATAAATCGATTATACGAGCATTAGTTTTTATGCGCACAAAACACGGCGCCAATCGACTTGTTAAGAATTTAAAAAGGAAGGGAATACGCACTGATGCTATACACGGGGATAAATCACAAACCGCACGTCAAGATGCGCTTAAAAACTTTCGTAAAGGAGCAATTCGTGTTCTAGTAGCTACAGATGTCGCTTCTCGAGGAATTGATGTGGATGAAATCTCACATGTCATACAATTTGATTTACCACATGAACCGGAAACTTATTTACATCGCATTGGGAGGACGGCAAGAGCAGGTGCTGGAGGGATAGCTTATGCTTTCTGCGAGGAGAATGAACGGACCAAGTTAAAAGAAATCGAGAAGTTAATTCGAATGCGATTAAAAGTAGTAAAAAATCACATCTAAATCGTTAAATTTGCGAGTGGAAATTTACAAGGAGTATCAAAACACTTTGAAGGATATCTCCAGAGAAATTTATGAACGGTTATAAAAGCTGGAATAATAGAAATAAATTAACACTGCCAAAGATTCCTAAAACGATTCCAGTATAAAATCCCGCAGCAATCGTACCTTTCGTCTTTTTCTTCATCATAAATCCTACTGTATGGACAATAAAGTTAAGTATTCCGAAAATTGACACACATATCCCAAAGACATATCCGATAACTAATTCCAATATTATAGCTATAAATGTTAACATTGAAATACTCATTATTATTGAGGATGCAGCAAGATACTTCTTTATCGTCATAAATTCTTTTATTTTATAGATTTCCATGCCTAATTCTTCAAAAATATGAAGTACTTGCATCAACAATAGAAGTAAAAACCAGATTTCAACTATAATAGGAGGCATGATATAATTAAAGAAAATAAAGATTTATTATTTTTTGATCTAAATCCCATTCATTTTAGCCAGAACTTTGTATAGTCCTTGGGTTCCATGGTTTTCTAATCCTAAGGCTGTGGCTGAAATATAAAATTGATAAGCTAGAGCTAAACCGGGTAGTGATAAATTCAATTGTTTCGCTTCTTTTAACGCAATGCCCATGTCCTTTATGAAATGTTTAATAAAAAAGCCCGGATCGAAATTACCTTTTACAATTCGGGGACCAAGATTGTTTATCGACCAACAACCCGCAGCACCCTTCCCAATAACATTTATTACTTCACCTAAATCATTTCCGGCTTTATAAGCGTATAATAAGGACTCTACAACCCCTATCATAGTTGAAGCAATGAGAATTTGATTGCTCATTTTAGTATGCTGCCCTGCTCCTGCTTTTCCCATATATGCGATGTTCTTACCCATTAACTCGAAAAAAGGGAATATTTTTTCGTACGTCTCTTTATCGCCCCCAGCCATTATTGCTAGCGTTCCATTTTTAGCGCCAACATCTCCTCCAGACACAGGTGCGTCGATAGATGATACGCCTATCTTTTTTGCCTCTTCATATACTCTTTGAGCAAGAGAAGGCTCGGAGGTTGTCATATCAACGATAATTGACCCTTTCTTTATTGCTTTTAAAACTCCGTTTTCTCCTAAATAAACATCTTCAACATCGTGAGGGAAGCCAACGATGGTAAAAACTATATCGCTCTTTTCAGCAACTTCTTTAGGGTTTGAACACCAAACCGCGCCCATATCAATCAATTCTTTAGCTTTTTCTTTTGTTCGATTATAAACTGAAACTTTATATCCAGCTTTTAAAATATGAGTACACATAGACTTACCCATAACGCCCGTTCCTATCCATCCAACACGTTTTTCCATAATTTTATCATCCTTTTAAGCTAAATTCTTTAATAACTATATTACAGATTAATTTAAGAAAATTTGTAATCTTTTTTCCTATAAATTTTTAAAAAATAAATTAAGAGTTATTTGGGTTTTTGCTCCCAAAATAGATTACCTTTCTTGACGTTATCAATTCGCGTTCTATGTTTAAGCGCCGAAACCGCTTGAACTGTCTCCTTAATGGAATGAAAAGTGGGTATGTA
>JAUWNA010000448.1 GCA_030612905.1 Promethearchaeota archaeon | reverse complement strand
GAACAGTACGTAACTCCATTACCACCCTCAGGTTGTCGCGAAGCAACGCAGTGAATAAAGACGAAAGTATCGCCATCCTTAAGTTCATCGTCTCTTAACTTTTGAGATAGTTCTAGTTGAGTCATTATTCTCTCGTCTTCCCCGTAATGGTACCAACCTTTTGGTTTATATTCGTAAGCGCCAGTAGCAGCGATTATAACTCCAACATTTAAATCTGTGCTTTTCTCATCAGCTAAATTTTTAACTTTGATGTTAAAATCTCCTATTGAACCCTTAACTTCTGCAACTTCGGAATTTAAGTAAGCCGTGATATTTTTTAACCCGTTAAATTCTTTAAGTTTCTCTTCTAAAAACTGTTTTGAGTCAATTCTATCGAAATTAATTTTATAAATAAGGTTTAATTGCCCACCTAATTTGTCGTCTTTCTCTACAAGGTGTACTTTAAAGCCTTTTTTGGCTATTTCCATAGCAGCAGACATTCCAGCAATACCTCCACCGATTATTAATGCCTCTGGGACAACATTTCCCTTAATTCTAATTTCTGATTTTTGAAATCGTACACGCGCTACACCCATTCTTATTAGATCTTTTGCTTTATCCGTCGCCTTTTCATATTCCTTCATATGAACCCAAGAATCTAATTCCCGAATACTTACGAAATTAAACAAATATTCGTTTAGTCCTGCTTCTCGAATAGTTTTTTGAAATAACGGTTCGTGAGTCCTTGGTGTGCACGCAGCAACTATTACCCGGTTTAAGTCTAATTCCACAATCTTTTCCTTAATAATATCTTGTGTAAGACTTGAGCAACTATATTTATTGTCCATCGAGAAAACTACATTTGGAAGCGTTTTAGAATACTCAACAAGCGCCGGAATATCCATATAGCCCCCTATATTTACTCCACACTTACAAACAAATACTCCTATTCTTGGTTCATCTCTGGGATTTACTACTTTTAGGGGAGGTAAAATAACCTCTAATTCTTCAGGACCTAAAGGAACGGCATGCAAAGCCGCTAACACCGCTGCACCCCCAGCTTTTGCTACTGAATTGGCTATGTCGTCAGGAGATTGACAAGAACCGCTTACATAAATCCCATCCCGAGTAGACCTTAGATCTTCGGTAGAGTTTTTTGTTTTATAAAACCCTAATTCGTTTGTTTCAATACCCAACATTTCGGCAAGCTTTTCAGTTCCCTTACGGGGAATAACTGCGTTGGCTAGCACAACTAAATCAAATTCGCTTGTTTCGACGTCTCCCGTATCTAAGTTTGCGTGTTTTACAAAAAGGTTATGATTCTCGGGATTTTCTCGAATATCACCGGGAATGCCGCGATAGTAAATCAATTTGTATTCGTCTTTTGCTCTTTCGATGAATTCTTCTTGGTTTTTTCCGATTACACGAGTGTCGTTGAAAAATATCGTCACATTTGTGTCTGGAGCGTGCTCTCGGGTGACTACACCTTCTTTGGCCATATACATGCAACAGAATTTCGAACAATAAGCACATAGATCCTCATTTCGAGAACCAACACACCCAATAAAACCAATTTCGAGAGCATGCTCTTTATCTGATGGCCTAAGCAATTGTCCTTCAGTAGGACCAGATGCGCTCAATAATCGTTCGTATTGCATTGCAGTAATAACATTAGGATACTCTCCGTAATGATATCTATCTATCGGTGTTGGATCTAATAGGTCAATTCCTGTAGCAACAATAATTGATGCCACATCGTACTCAACCACTTCGTCTTTCATATCCCAAGTAATAGCCTCAGCTTCACACTCTTTTACGCATATTTGGCACGCTTCTTTTGTTAGATATAGACATTTTTCAGCATCAATGACTGCCTTTCTTGGCACGGCTTGTGGAAAAGGGATATATATTGCTGTGCGGTTTCCCATTTCTTCTTCGAATTCGCTCGGAATCTTTTTCATGGGACACTTTTCCATACAAGCGCCGCAACCTGTACATTTATCCCAATCAACATAACTTGCTTTTTTAACGACCTTTACTTTAAAATTTCCTGCTTCACCAGATACTTCTTGAACTTCCGAATACATGAGAAGTTCTACATTAGGATGTCTAGCTACTTCCACCATTTTTGGTGCTAAAATACAAATCGAACAATCTAAGGTTGGAAATGTTTTGTCAAGTTGAGCCATACGTCCACCGACCGAAGATGTTTTTTCGACTAGAATTACTTTATAACCTTGCTCACCCAAAGTAAGGCTGGCTTCAATTCCCGAAATTCCTGCTCCTATTACCATTATATTACTATTTGGCATAATTATTTCTTCAGTTTTTGTTTTTTTTTTTTATATTTTTTATTAATTTTCGTTGCTTATCTAAAATTAATTGTCCTTTTTGAAAATAATTGTTTATATGAATAACTTATATTTTTATAATTTACTTAATAGGTTAAAAGTATATATAAATATTTCTCTATTTGACGAAATAGTTAAGTTTTATGTCGAGAATTTATAAAAAAAATGCTTTGTTGATCAAAATTACGAATTAAAAATTCTTATTTTAATAAATTTTTGCTCGAAAAATGTCAATTTGGCAATAGAGCATTTCTTCTCTAAGAAGAATGATGACATTTTCGTTAAT
>JAUWNA010000476.1 GCA_030612905.1 Promethearchaeota archaeon | reverse complement strand
ATCCCTTACGGAAATTTCAAGATCACTCCCATTTATAAAAATAAAGTAATTTTAATCGGTGATGCAGCGGGGATCGCTGATCCGTTTTGGGGCGAGGGAATATTTTACTCACAAAAAACCGCTGAATTCGCCTCTTACGCAATATTAAAAAATTTACAAAACATAAAAAAATCCACCACACTCTATTTACATTTATTAACTAAATACCTCTATTCAGAGTTTCAATATGTAATGAAGCTAAGATGGGTTATTTTCAATCAAGTTAATGCTCTATTAAAGTACTATCCCACGCATTTATTGTTAAAAATGATGAGGGGAAAATTAATAGAATTAACACAAGGGATTAGATCATATAGATGGCTACGATTAAAAGATTATTTTTAACTTGGATCTACTAATATTAAGGGATATTTAGTTATTTTAAAATTAAACAACTATAAACATTTCTACTTTATTCATCAAAAACGCAATGAACCAAATAATAGCAACGTTAACAAAGCTTATTGAGAAAATTATTACGCTCGAGATGTTCAATGGAATAATCTCATATATACTATAAACAATAACGACATGTATTAGATATAACATAAACGCATTTTTTCCAATAACGCTGAAAAATCTTTCTTTTTTCACAAATTCGTGATTTATCGGCCAAACTTCGAAAATATAATACAATAGATAATATATTAAGGAAGAGATTCCTACACTGACTATAATATAGGGCAACGAGATATAGGCTCTACTTATTCTCAAAATAAACCCCAATCCGAAGCCAAGTACCACGAGAATTAAACCACCGAATAAGAAATAACTTTTAACTTTATCTTTACCCATGGTTAAAGCTTCTGCTAAAAATAAAGAGAATATCATCATTGAGCCCCACGAGAGTGCCCCTATGATCCCTCCCTCGATCGATTCGTAAATTATTAAACTTAAAGGCGTAAATAGAATAAGTTGATGGAAGATCATGATTATTACAGCAACTGACAATTTTAAGAAGGGTTTTAGCTCGATTAAGGGCAATAACAACAATCCTGACATCCCCAAAACTTGAAGTGTACCCCATCGAAAGTAAAACCCGTCAGGTCCGATATATATGGTCAAAATAAAGCCAATACCAATGAAAATTAAAAACCTGCGAATATATCTTAGCATAGCTTTTTTTCTGCTAAATATGTCCTTGCGTTTTTGGTAGGAAATATTCATATTAAGCGCTAGCATAAAAACGAAAAAAGGAGCAATTAAATCTACATATGTCAGACCAAAATCTCCAGCGTGCTTGCTCCAAGCGGGTACATTTTCGTAAAGCGCTAAGGTATTGACAAATACCATTAGAACCACGGTTAAACCTTTGAATACATCGATACTAAGGAATCTTACATTTAATTTATCAGAACTTTCTACCGTTTCAATCAAAATTTTAATAAATATTATTTATTTAAAAAGTATTAGAGAAAATTTCGTAATAAGTTTTATTAAGTTCAAAAATAAGAATTAAGAAAAGAAATTATATTTTTATATTTTCCATTGACCTTCTTCGTAGATAACTTTTCCGTCGGCTATAATTTTTGAGCCTGGTGCTTTCATATCTTTCAAAATATCCCAATGGATTGCGCTTTGGTTAATTGATCCCGTTTCTAGTGGTCCAGCTCCTACCGCACAATGCATGGTCCCACCCATTTTCTCGTCGAATAGCATATTTTTTGTGAATTTAGTTATGCCATAGTTTGTCCCTATAGCAAATTCACCTAGAATATTAGCATTTTCGATCGCAATTATCTCTTGAAGTAACTCTTCTGCTTTGTCTGCAGTGGCTTTAACAACTTTTCCGTCTTTAAAGTCTAGACGGATATTTTCGATTTCTTTTCCGCTGTAGATCCCTGGATAAGTGAATCTTATGTGTCCGTTTACCGAATCTTCTATTGGGCTCGTAAAAACCTCTCCATCTGGTAAATTATTATGTCCACAACAATTAATCCATTTTCTACCCTTAACAGAGAGCGTTAAATCAGTGTCCTCGCCTAATACGTGAATCTTATCCACCTTATCTAATATTTCGCAAAGTTTATCCTGTTTTTTCTCAATTTTCTTCCATTCTTTAACTGGATCCTCTTTGTCTAATAATAGAGCCTTTTCAACAAATTCAGAGTAAGAAAACTTGTCCATACTTGCCTCTTGAGCAAAAGAATGGCATGGATAAGGAACTATCACCCAGTTCAATTCTCCTTTTGCGTATCTTTCCATGTAGATCTTCATTAATTCTTGTCTACGTGGTGAGCCTTGAACTTTGGCGACTTTTTTTGGATCAACTAAAGAGAGTTTACGCGTGTTATAATCCCCAAAGATGTTAATAAGGCAATCAAATTCTTTAAATAAATTTAATTGAACATCATCAAGATATAATAGCTGTTCTTCTGATCCATATTTAAAAAGTAATTCTTGTTGCCCTTCTACTTGTGC
>JAUWNA010000131.1 GCA_030612905.1 Promethearchaeota archaeon | reverse complement strand
TAAAAAAGTAGAAGACGAAAAAATAGAAGAGATCGAAGAATTTAGTTTAGACGAGATTTCTGAAGAAGAAGTTGGCGAAGTTTTTGAAGAAGAGCTTGAAGAATTAGAAGAACTAGAAGTGGAAGAAGCACCTAAAGAAGAGATTATAGATGAACGAATATATGTGATTCCTCTAGCAAAAGCAAGACACGGCCCTCGTAATAAAAGAGCTAAAAAAGCTATTAGATATCTCAGAGAATTTATGGAACGCCATTTCAAACCTGAATCTTTAATTATCTCGCAACCTGTAAATGAAAAGATATGGTCAAGAGGTATCCAAAAACCTCCAAGAAAGATAAAAGTTAGGGCAACTAAGAACATTGACGGTTTAGTAGTTGTTTATTTGGCCGATTAAATTTACAAATTCATTATCTTTATTCTAAAAATTAAAAATTGTTAATAGTCATTTAATTTTATAAGCTACTTCGTTTGATATTCTTGTTATAAAATTTCAAAACTAAACACTTAAGGAAGATGATCGAATATAGCTGATTTAACTTTAATAAAATTCTACTTTTCGGGAAATTTAGAAACTATGAATAAAGAAGAAGCAAAATTAAAAGTGATTGAGAAGGGAGGAGTTATAAGAGACTCCATTTCAAACGATTTATGGTATTTAGTTACAAATAACTCCGATGTTAAATCTAAGAAATTGAAAAAAGCCAGAGAATTAGGTGTAACTTTCATCGATGAATTAGAATTTTTAAAAATGGTAGAATAATCATTTTGATTTTTTTATTAAATAAATATTAACTAAAATACTGGATAGAGTTTTACTAAGAACAGAAATTTTAATTGGTTATTAGTAGATTCATTAGACTTACCCATTTTTAATAAAATATTTATTGTTTAAAACTTTATATTCCACATAAAGATTTTATTAGTTTTGTTAAATGACGATTTTAAAATACCAGATATTCGGGAAGAACTCTATAGGGGTTTATTTAGCAGTCAATAATTCATTTGGTTTATATCCATCTACTTTGATTAAACCAGATATGCTGAAAATTGAAGGCGCGTTTAAAGTTCCATTTTTTCCCATTTCAATTAATAATTCTAATTTAATCGGCGTATATACGGCAAGTAATAAATATGGAATAATTGTTCCCCATATAATTAGGGACGATGAGCTTCAAAAGTTAAATATGTGTTCAGATGAGCTGAATATTAATTTTAAGATAGGAATTCTCAAATCTTTAGACAACGCCTTTGGAAATTTAATTGTATGTAATGATAAAGGAGCAATAATTTCTTCTTTCTTAAAAGATTATAAAAAACAGATTGAAGATACTTTAAATGTCGAGACCATAGTTTACGAATTCGTCAATAACAATCTTCCCGGATCGATATCTTTAACGAATAACCATGGATGTTTAGTTCACCCTCTTGCAACTGATGAAGAGGTTGAAATTATTTCTACAATTTTAAAAGTAGATGAAACGGATGTCTCTACCGTTAACCGAGGAATTCCTTATCTCTCCTCAGGAGCGATTGTTAACGACCAGAGCGGTATTTTTGGGATGGCATCTACTGGACCCGAACTAATGAGACTTACAAACGTTCTAAAACTCTAAATTCTTTAGTGCTGACCAATACATAATAAAAAAGCAAAAATTTAATATTTTTAAAATAATTATCAATTTTAAATTCGTTGATACATAGGAATTGATAACTCATGTCAGATCGATCGATTAAAATTTATAGGATTGTAGGTACTTACAGAAAAAAACATAAAAAATATTTGTTTCGAAAGGAAGTACGGGCCATGAACGAAGAAAATGCTCTTGAAAAAGTACTTAGTCGAGTCACATCGATAGGCATTTTGAGAAGACAAATAAATATTCAAGAAATAAAAGAGATTTCTCTTGAAGAGTGTACGGATTATCTTGTTCGCGAATTATCGCAATAAAAACTTTCTCACATACAGTTGATTTGTATGGAAAACAATCAAAATTTTGAAAAACAATTACAGCAATTCAGGTATCTTAAAGAACAACGAGACATGTTCCAAGGGCAATTTGAAATAGTTAATGCATCTCTTGGAAATTTATACACTACAAAAAGGACTCTTGATAATTTAAAAGATGGTGTAGATGAAAGTGATGAGATTCTAATCCCGATTGGTGGTATAGTGAGTGTAAAAGGATCTATTAAAGATACAAAAAAAGTTCTTGTGTCTATTACCCAAGATATCGTAATTGAAAAAACAATTGAAGAATCTATTGAATATATCGATAAACTTATGAAACAACATAACGAACAACTGAAGTTTTTGCAAGAGAGAATTCAAACCTTGGATTATAACCTTCAAGGATTAAACCAAATGTTTCAAGGAAAAACGAAAATGGGTTAATATAATTTGAGTTTTTCACTTATTTTAAAAATAGTATTAATCTTCAATTCACATGGCTAAGTAAATGAAAAAATTAAGTAACGTTTTCTCTATTTTCGTTAAAAAATCTTTATCTGACAAAAGTTTAGATGACGCTTTAAACGATCTGAATTTATTATTAATTGGAAATGATGTAGCTACCGAAACCGCAGATGTCCTCTGCGACAAAATCAAAGAGTCGCTTAAGGGCGCAGATATAGGTCGATTGTCGTCAAAAAGTAAATTTTTGTTTGATGTTCTAAAAGAAGTAATTACCGACATTTTAACGCCTGAAAAAGACATAAATTTATTGGATGAGATAAATATTAAAAATTCTAAAAACTTGCCATATATTATAGTTTTTTTAGGTGTTAACGGGACTGGGAAGACGACTACAATTGCAAAAATAGCTTATTATTTAAAAAATAATAATTTATCTTCTGTAGCTGCGGCTGCGGACACTTTCAGAGCCGGCGCTCTGGAACAACTCTCTTACCATATGCAAAATGTTGGAATTAGGGTTATCAAACATGAATATAAATCAGATCCTGCAAGTGTTGCTTTTGATGCAATACAACACGCAACAGCAAAAGAAATCAATGTTGTATTAGTTGATACTGCGGGGAGACAAGTTAGTAATAAAAATTTAATGAGAGAAATGCAAAAAATCGTTAAAGTTGCCGAACCGGATTTAGTCATATTTGTTGGAGATTCACTTGCTGGAAATGACGCGTTAAACCAAGCCAAAGAGTTTAATAATAGCATAGGAATTGATGCAAACATTCTAACCAAATTAGATGCTGACGCTAAGGGTGGTGCTGCGTTATCAATATCTTACGAAACTAAAAAACCTATTTTATTTATTGGAACGGGACAAGGATATGATGATTTAGAACCATTTAATCGTGAAATGTTCATTTCGAACATTCTTGATATTAACGAAGAATGACAATCAAAAGTTTAATCAATAATTAAATTTTTTACATATTTAGATATAATTTAAAAACGGAAAAACGGAAAATGTCACAATATCCCCATTATGAAAAGTACTCTAAATACGATAAAGGTAAAAAATTAAGTATCTACGAACGTCTTGGTGTCTTTTTTCAAAATACTAAAAGAATAATGAAAATTGCCAATAAACCAGATAGGAAAGAATACCTTTTAATATTTAAGATATGTGGAATAGGATTACTATTGTTAGGAGGCATATCTTTTGTAATTCAAATTATTTGGACCGTAATTAATGACGTCTTACAAATAGGTTAGCAATTATGAAATTTTCTTAATTTATTGAAAAGTAAGATATAATCTATTTTTGAGTTGTTTTGTTATGAAAGTATCGTTAAATTATACCGAAAATCTCCATTTTAAAGCTTCTGCGAGACAATTTAATGAATTTAACGTAGACGAACCTACATCATTTCACGGTACGGATTTAGGTCCAAGTTCAGTCGAGTATTTATTAATTGGAATAGGTGGATGTTTAGGGACGACCTTCATATACTGCCTACAAAAAAGGAATGTAAAGATTAAAAGCGTTGAAATCGAGGTAGATGGAAAATTATCTCATGTAGGGCCTAAATTGCTTTTAAGGTTAACTAAAGTGGATGTTGAAATTAAATTTATACCTGAAGAAAACACTTCTTCTGAAGATATCAATTTATGTATCAAAAAGTTTAGAGAATATTGTATAGTCTCAAATTCAATCACGGATGGTTTGCCTATTAACATCAATTGTAATAAAATCTGAAATTAGCCTATATAATTCAATGTTTAAAAAAAAATAGAAATTTTAGAAGAAGAAAACAATTATTTGTTCCGGTATTCTTAAATCTTCTTCCTTGTTTTTACAAGCGATAAATTTAATTTTCAATTTTAATAAAAGTGAAAGCAGGCGTTTCGTTAAGATGCCATCAATAATTAGAAATTGTGCACCTTTAAAATCTTTAATTTTTTCAAAGATTTCTCCAACGGGGATTTCAAATAGTTTCTCTAAGCTTTTATTAAACCCTATACTATGGCCTGGCTCTATTTTCTCAAAGCTTTCTTCTATAATTGAGTAATTTTTAACTTTTAATTTCTTCAATAATCTTTGTAAATGCGATTCCTTTTTATTATGTTCTTTTCGCTCAATAAACTTCGTTCCACGTGTGGCTCTTACGGGCTTTTTATTTTGGAGAGATTTAATCATTTGTTTGCGAGTAAGTTCTTCTACTTCGTAACCTTCTGGTGCTCGTGCTACATAATCAAGCTTTGCAACCTGCAAAAGTTCATTTAAAATAATAGTCCCTCCACGATCCCCATCCAAGAAAGCTATGACGCTTTCTTTTTTCTTAGTTAAACTAATAACCGACTTAGGAACTTGAGTACCTTGTACGGCAACTGTATTTTTAACGCCTATCCTTAGTAGGTTTAATACATCTGCTCGACCTTCAACGAGTATTACTTCTGAATTAGAGTCAATGTTAGGACCGGCGGGTAAGCTTTCTGGACCCCAAGAGATAATTTCTCCTAGTTTTATATCCGTATCGATTTGTTCTTCTATTTCGCTTGGTTCTAAAGATTTTTCATCCCATTCTTTTAATAGTTCAGCCGCTCGTTCAATTATTTGTTTACGTTTAGCTTCTCTCACATCTCTTATTTCTATTAATTGAATTTCAGCTTCACAAGGTCCAACACGCGAAACAGTTTCTATAGTTGCCGCCAATAGAGCCGTTTCTTTACGAGTAAGACTAGAAGGGATTTTAATGATTCCTTCGGAAATTCCTTCCTTTGATTCATTTTCAACCTCAATCCGTCCTATACGACCTGACTTTTGAAGATCTCGCAAATCGAGATCTAAAAGAAGTCCTTCAGTTTGGCCAAAGATCGCTCCAACGATGTCTGATTTCTCGACAACGCCTTTAATCTTAAACTTCGCTTCGATAGTATACTTTGTAGTAAAATCTACAGTATTATGTGTAATCTTAATCACTTCCTTTTTTAATTTTTTAATTTAATATTTTCTTATTTAATTTTTTATCAATCGATCTAAAATTAATTATAAACTTATTAAAAGAAGTAAAATCCAACTAATGGATTAGAATTAATGTTAAATTGATTATTTCTAACTATGATCTTGAATTTGAGATTGTTTTATTATCTTAATTAAGCTTGAACTATGAGTCTACTTCCTATATATTGTTATAAGTTTGGATAATAATTTTAATTTAATACTTTGATTGATTTATTTTATTTTATTGATGATTTATTGATGATTTTTTTGAAAATTTTTCTTATTCGATTAAAATTTTAATCTATTAATATGAATGGTAAATTTAGTTAGCAACTCTATATAATCAACATTTTTATGTCGATTATATTATAAAAACAATTCTTTGAATTTATCTTTTGTTAATTTAAAGGTTCAATTAAGGCTTCACCCTTATCGTCATATTATCTCCATAACATTACACTTTTGTTGCCACACTGGAATAAATTTATAAGTTTCAAATCTATAATTAATATATTCAAAACTTTCCAAAACCTAAAGATGTTTTGTATATAATTTATTGATATAAATTAATGTATTTTATTATAAACTATTTTAAATTATTTCAATAAGTTATAGGAGAAAAGTGTAAGCAAAAAGTGTCTTGCTTTATTAAAATGATTTATTTTGTGATATTAACAACTCAGTTTAGAAAAATTATTTATAATCGAATATCAGAATTTTGATAAAACTTACAAATAAATAAAAATAAGTTTTTAGTGTTTATAGATAGGAATAAAAATTTTATAACAAAAATTCATGGTTTTATAT
>JAUWNA010000332.1 GCA_030612905.1 Promethearchaeota archaeon | reverse complement strand
GATTAAAAAATGAGCTTTAAATCACATGGTAAAAAGCATGCAGGAAAACAACAATCCAACTTGGATTTTAAGATTATGTCTTATTTCTTTTCCTTGCGGGACAAGTTTAGAAAACCAATTAATAAAGTTAAAAAAATAGGGATACAAACAGGAAACACGATCATAGACTATGGATGTGGTTCGGGTAGTTATACAATCCCCACTGCTGAATTAACAGGACCGGGAGGTAAGGTTTATGCTGTGGATATCCATCCTTTGGCCATAAAAAAAGTACAAAAGAAAATTAAGAAATATAATGTGAGCAATATCGAGACTATAAAAACTGATTGTAAGATGGACATCAAGGATAATAGCATCGATATTATCATGTGTATTGATGTGCTTCACGCCTTTGGAGCGAATGAAGGTCGTATCTTGAAAGAGTTTTGTCGAGTATTAGACAAAAATGGTTTTCTGTTAATAAATGACCATCATTACCAAGAGGATGAACTCTTATCTAAAGTTCTTAATCATGAAATGTTTGATTTGATGAGAAAAGAAGAAGATTTGTATTTTTTTACTGAAAAATTACGAAAAAAATGGTGATATCTTCAAATGTCAGACCAATTAGATTATTCAAAGTATTTTCCTCATTTTGAAGATCCAATTTTGGCAGGCATTGCTATTCTAATTATGTTTCTTGTTGTATTAACAGCGGGAATATTAATATACAAAAATAAAATGACCAAAATAAGTAAGATCGTTTTATTATTAATCTCCATTGTTTTTGGGGTATTCTCTTTGGAGGATTTCCTAATATTATTTTTTTAACGGGCTTAACATTCTTAATTCTCGGCATTTCTCTATTTTTTAGTAGAGTTTTTTGTGGTTATGTATGTCCTTTAGGCGCTTGCCAAGAATTAGTTTCTATGGTTAGGTTTAAAGCAGTAATTAATTTCGATCAGGAAATTAAAAAAAGCAACAATACCTATATAAGGTTGGGATTTTTTGTTTTCTTTACTATATTCATCTTGATTTTGGGTTTTGAAGCATTAACCCCTCTTAATCCTTTAAATGGTTTCTTGTTGGTGTGGTTTCCCCTTGATCTATTATATCTTATTCCTTTTAGTATTTTGATTATTATTTTATTTCTCAGCCTATTTGTATACCGCCCTTTTTGCCGTTATGTTTGTCCTTTTGGATTGATAGCTAGTCTAATTGGTCGATTTAGTATCATAAAAATAAGACGTACAGAATCATGTCTAGATTGTGGATTATGTGAGAAAATTTGTCCCACTTTAGAAGGTTTTCAAAAGAGTAAAAAGGGTGAATGTTATCTCTGCTATAGATGTATGGATTTCTGCAAGAACGAAATGTTTATTGATCATATGAAATTAGCAGAAATTCACCGACGTTTAATAGCTTTTAAATTATCAAATACTGATGACCAAAACGAGGAGTTTTTAGACAAGATTCTAAAAAATGTAATTCGATTGTTTATACCTTACAAAAGAATCAAATCTTTTGATAAATTTATTGAAGCACTTGAAAGTAAACACGATTTTTCAACGGAGGCTGTCCAAAATATAGTAATTCAATTATCTTCTATGTTTCCTAATGAAATATCAAAAATAAATAAGATAGATTATAAAGAATGGATCAAACAAAATGAATCTAAATGGAAAAATCGATTAGATTCATATCAAAAAGATAAATTATATTATGGATTAACAAAAGAAGAATAATTTCATTAACCTAATGCCGTTAACTGAGTTAAAATCCAAATTAAATAAAAGGGATTTATGACGGTAAGACATAAGAAATAACTTGTTGAGAGGCTTCAATTCCTTCCCGAATCCATAAGAATGAAGCCCTATGGGATAAGAATCTTGAGAAATTTATTAGAAATTAAATAAAAACAAATTTTAATGTTCATTATGAAATATAAAATATATAATAAAAATTATAAATTGTAAAGAATAAATTTAGTAAAAAAATGGGCTCTGAGTCTAATATTTCATGGGAAACCTTAAAAGATGTAGCTGTTACCTTAGATTCATATAGGATCCGCGCGTTAATTGACGGTAAGCAAGAAATCCTAGATGCGGGCATCTATAGCGAAGAACAATACTCTAAACTGTTGTTCAAAATGTTCGATGAAGAGCATTTGAAATATAACCTTTTCAATTATTTAAATCAACATAATTCCAATAATTTTGATTCTATAAAACAATTTTCCAAAAAAAACTCCATAGATGTCAGAAAAACTCTTAGTTTATTAGAATTATTGAAGAATGAAAACCTTGTAGTAGTCAATAAAATCAACGATACGATAGAAGGGAATAATAACCCGATTAAGGCTACAGTTTTTAAGGATTTCGATATTCAAAGCCGTTTTGTTAACCCCTCAGAAGTAAAATCAATTTACGAACCAGTCAATGCAGTATTTGAATCTAACATCTGCTCTGGATGCGGTTTATGCGCCAGCGTTTGTCCTGTAAATTGTATAAATATTTATAATGGTTTTGGTAAATTAGACGAAGACGTATGTATCAAATGCGGAATGTGTTATTTTGTGTGCCCTCGCACGTATTTACCCGTCGATATCCTGAACATGACTCAAGGAAACTCTTCAGAAATTAAAGGCGTTTCTCAAATTGGACATTACATAGAAGTTTATTCCGCAAGATCTAAAATTAAAAGTATTACTAAAGTATGTCAGGATGGTGGAATTACCAGTACTTGCTTACATTACCTTTTTGACACAAACCAAATCGATCTAGCGTTAGGCGCAAAAATGAGCGGAACTCCGTGGAGACCTGAACCGATAGTAATTCAAAATAAAGACGATATTCTTTTAACTACCGGCACAAAATATGTAAATAACCCAACCTTAAGTGTGTTAAAAGATTTAAACAAAAATCCAACCAAATTAGCAGTCGTTGGAGTTCCTTGCATGATGCAAGGACTATTAAAATCAAAAATTTATAATATCGATATACCCGCGTTAAATCAAATCAAATACCGTATCGGCATCTTCTGTATGGAGTCCTTCTCGTACGAATCCTTTTTAAAAATCTGCGACGTTTTGAAAGTTAACGTAAAGGACGTAAAAAAAACCTACATAAATAAGGGGAAATTTTTTATTTATACTAATTCGGGGGATGAATTAACCGTCCCTATTAAAGAGATTGGGCATCTAGCCCGAGAAGATTGCGAAGTTTGTTTTGATTTAACATCCGAATCGGCAGATATTTCCATTGGTTCTATTGGTTCCCCCTCAGGCTGGAATACGCTTATTATAAGAACCCAAATAGGAAAAGATTTATATAGCGCGCTAATCGAAAACGATTTAATCGACTCTAAAAAGATTAAAGATGTTAAACCTGGATTACCGCTTCTCGAAAAGGTTGCCAAATCCAAAAGAAACAAATGTACTAAACATATCGATAAAAAGAAAAATGAGAAAATAAGATACCCGCGATATTAGATATTAGATTTTCTCAAAATTTTTCTCAAATATTCCTAC
>JAUWNA010000383.1 GCA_030612905.1 Promethearchaeota archaeon | reverse complement strand
TTTAAGTTCTGTGTGACTGGATTGAATATTCTAAGTGCATTACACATCTTAGTTACAATTTCCTTGGCATCTTCTTCATTGTTCGCCTTAAGAACGATTCTTAAATATTGACCCGAACGAACTTTAGATACTTGGTCATATCCTTTTTTTGCGAGCAAATCTCTTTTTATGGTTTCAGCTACGGGATCGCGAGCAGCAGGTTTGTTCTCTAACGAGATTTCTATTTCAAATTCTGATTGATCCATTTTTTAAAATAAGGTTTGTAATAATTTTAATAGTTCTTATTAATTTATAAATAATTTTTATCAATAAAATGCGACAAAAATGAATTGTTTTTTAGCTGTTAAAATTTAAAGCCCCTAAATTGAATCTTATATATTATACTTGCATAAAGCTAACAAAAACCAAGAGTAATAACGCAAAAAGGTTGAATAGAAAACTGTATTTACCGAGTTTTGGCAGCTTTTTGTCCATAACTCTGTTTTCATTTCTTTTTGTAGAAGTTAGATCAATAATCAGCGTAACAAAGGCAGCCATAAACAATGCAAATACACCAATCAATAAAATAAAAATAAACATGATAAAAAAATTACTATTAAATCTTATTTAAATCTTTTCCTAAGAGTTACAAATAATTTGCTTTCTTCAAATTGTTAACAATTCTCTCTACCACATCGACGACTTCAGCTTTAAATTCTAACCCTGTAATCTTTTGATAGCTTTTCATATATCTTTTTGCCAGCTCAATTTTAATTTCTGAGGAAATTGGAGGTATATCTTGATTTGGCTTAATATTTGGGAATATATTGGGGTAAGTCTCCATCAACCACCCCCGAAATACTTCTTTATCTAAAATTTCAGGTTCTTCGTTGTTTTCAAATCTTTTCTCGTAACTCTCTAACATCCAAAATCTTGACGAATCTTGAGTGTGGATTTCATCGATTAATAGTAATTCTCCGTCTTTCAAGCCAAATTCGTATTTCGTATCTACTAATATAAGTCCGTTTTTGTTACAGTAATCTTGGCCAAATTTAAACAATTTAACAGCAGCTTTTTCCATTTGTAAATATATGTCTTTATCAACTATCTTATCTCCTAAGATTGTATCTCTTGATATATATATGTCATGACCATTCTCCGCTTTAGTAGAAGGAGTTAAAATAATATCATCTAACTTTTGATTTTTTTTTAAACCGCTCGGTAAAACTATTCCTGAAGTCATCTCCCCTTTAGTATAACTGCGCCATGCGGTTCCAGTTATATACGCCCTTACAATCATTTCCACTGGAATCATCTCACACTGGTGAACCACGGCAACATTAGGATCCGGAATATCTATTATGTGGTTTTTTACTAAATTTTTAGTTTTATCAAACCAGAAAGACGAGATTTGATTTAACATCTGCCCTTTAAATGGAATCGTAGTAATAACGCGATCAAAAGCAGATAAACGATCTGTAGCAATAATAATTCTAGTATCGCCTTTTATGTAATTATCTCGCACTTTTCCCTTATACAATTCCCCTAAAGATGAAAAATTAGTTCCATCTAAGGTTTTATCGAATTGAGTTTTAATTATATCATCTATTTTGTCAGTTACCATGTTTATAATTAAGATAAAAAAGCATAAAAATTTTATATTGAAATTATTAACGCAAAAATAATTAGGAATAATAAAACGCTCATAGTTTTCGGTAAGAACCGTTGTTAAATTCTTCTGTTGAGTATTTTTTTCTATTTTTCGCCATTTTTTTGATAAAGATATCAGTTAGATCTACATTTACGCTATTTGTAAGGCTAATTAAATATATAAACACGTCTGCAATCTCATCAGAGAGCTTTTCTAATATTTCTTTATTCTTACGAATAGTTTCAAGCGAATAATCTTTAAATAAAAAAATTTCGGATAATTCTGCAACTTCAATACTAAGTGCTTGAATTAAATTTTTTGGAGTATGAAATTTGTCCCAGTTACGTGCTCTAACAAATTCTCGCACTTCTTCTTTAAAAAAAGAAATTGCAGTATTATCATCTTTTAGAATTGGATTCATAATTATGTAAACATCAAGAAAATGGAATATGATTAAGATATTATTGCTAGAGTTTTTTAATAAACTCGCATATTAACTGATTAATTACATCCTTGCGTTGAGCTGGGGCAAAATGTCCCGCTATATCAATAATTTCAAGTTGAGAATTTGGAATCATTTTATGGAGTTCTTCCGACATTTGTTCAGGAGCAAAATTATCTAATCTTCCACCAATAATCAGCGTGGGACACTTAATTCCAGAGGGATCGTATTCATTAATCTCATTTATCATACTAAAAATCTGATCTTCAATAAGCATATACAATTCGTCTTTAGTCATTCTCGTTCCATTCAAAGAGTCAGCTAACGAAGTTAAAATATAGGGTATAATTTTATCTAAAATTTCCTCTACAGAATTTGCAACCACATCTAAAAAGTTTATGCGGATAAAATATGGAAGCAGGTTGTAAAAAATATTTCTAACTACATTATCAATCATTATGTATCCTGAATTTAACAAAATTAAGAATTCTACATCATCAGGATATTTCATACAAACTAATTGTCCGATCATACCTCCAACAAGAGAATGACCAATAATTCCATATTTTTCATTTACAGCTAAATTTTCTAATAAATCCTCAAGATCTCTTATGATATCGTGCCTTAAATTCTTAGAAAGATTTAGTTCTACAGGATGATCGCTTCTCCCATGCCCTAACGCATCAAAAGCTATGATACGATAGTTGGTTCTTAACATTTGTATTTGCCCTTTGAAAAATGAAGCTGAGGAGGCGAAACCATGAAGTAAAATGATGGTACCTTCGTTTTTATCTTTAAATTCGCCGTTGATATCCTCGTAATACAGGTTATAACCTTCTTGGTTTTTAAAGAAGGGCATGGTATCAAAATTTTATTTATTGGGTTTAATTTTGTAAATTAAAGTACAAACAAATACTTTTCTAAAATGAAAATCATTTAAATATAGAAGGTTCTTCTGAAAAATTTAAAGAACTACCAATCAGAAAATCAAAATTTAGTGAATTATTTTCATATATATTAACTTTACTTAAAAATAGAGAAGAAAAAAATTATAGGTTTTT
>JAUWNA010000428.1 GCA_030612905.1 Promethearchaeota archaeon | reverse complement strand
GAGACGCGTTAAAAGTCGCGCATATTTGCGATAAATACAATGTGGCTTGGTTGGAGGAACCATTACCTTCCGATAATTTGAATGGTCTCGCTCTTTTACGCAATAAATCTCCCGTGGAGATAGCAGGAGGAGAAAACGATATGGGTGCTTTTAGATTTGAGGATATTCTATCAAAAGGAAGCTACGATATAGTGCAACCTGATGTTACACGTAGTGGTGGTTATTTACAACTGAAAAAGATTGACGCGATGGCAGAAGTAAAAGGAGTGCGCTGTATACCCCATATATTCGGATTCGGCCATATACTGGCTGCTAATCTTCATTTTATTATGGCTTCGCGTTGCGATTGGTGCGAATTTCCATTTGTTCCCGATGAGTATCAAATACTTGAAGAACCAATAAAATGCGAAAAAGGAAAAGTTAAAGCACTAGATGAGCCTGGTTTAGGAGTAAAAATTAATAAGCAGATGTTTGAGGAAAATGTTCTAAAAATATAAATTTTTTTTTAGGTTAGATTAATAATCAAAGTATAACAAGGTGAGCTAATGAAACCTATTACAGAAGAAAAATTCGAGTCAATTTTGGAATTTTTAGAAGAAAAGAAAATCGATGTTCTTATGATAACTGATTACGAGAACAGTCGAAATGTTAACTTGCAATATCTTTCTGGTCATCCTACCGACGCTACTGTATTAATAAATTCAAGTGGAGAATCGATCTTATTACCTTGGGATGTTCCTTTAGCGGAAAAACATTCTGAGGTTGATGAAATTATAAATCCCGCTAATTTTAGTTTCAATATATTTTTGGCAATGAAAGAATTATTTGAAAATCGCTGGAAAAAATCATCTATTACGGTCGGAGTCCATTCAATGACTACTTATGGCTTCGTTGTAAAAATGAAAGCGATTATTCCCGGAGTAGAGTATTTTAAAGAACCTATCCAAATAACGCAAGTTTTCGAAAAATTGAGGGCAACTAAAACTGAATTTGAGATTAAAAAATTAATAGAAGCAGCGCAAATAGGTACAAGAACGATCAAGGATATCCAAGATTTCTGTAATAATACTCCTAATGGTACAGAAAAAGATTTATCATTTCTAGTGAGAAAAAAAATGGCAAAATATGGCGCTGACGATGTTGCGTTTGAACCTCTTGTTGCAAATTCTTCTCGTGCTCACGAGATACACCAACATCCTTTTGCTAGCGATCAAAGATTTAATTTACCGGGATTAGCTTTAATCGATTTTGGTGCAAAATTCGAGGGGTACTGCAGTGACATTACTGTTCCAATAAGTTTCGGTAAATTATCAGACGAACAGATCAAAATGCGTGAGTTAACTATTAAGTCATATGATGCAGCAATTGAAATGATTGATATAGGTGTGCCTTTATGGAAAATTCATGATACAGCAGAACAAATACTTAAGAAAGGAGGATATGCTATGCCTTATGCTTTAGGTCATGGTTTAGGGTTAACTGAGCACGATTCACCATTTATAAGCCGAAAGCCTACGGATGAGTATTCAAAAAAACATTGGAAGGAAGAAATAATCCAAGATGGAATGGTGTTTACTATTGAACCTGGAGCTTACAAGAAAGGGTTAGGGGGGCAAAGACTTGAGAATGATGTCTTAATTCGGAATGGTAAAGTAGAAATTATTACTAACTCAGAACCCTTGAATTTTTAAAAATTTTTATTTTTACTAATTTTGATTTAGATTTCTATTAGATATTTTTTGGGATATCTTATTATATGTGGACTATTTTTAACTTAATATTGATTTAAAAAAGTAAAAAGTCATAAAAATATGAGTAAATCATTCGAGGAAGTTAAATCTGAGTTAAGATCTGACGAAAAGATTTTATGGGAACAAAGAAAATTATTTAATAAGTTGAAGGGTTTAAAGAGGGTTGGTTTTCTTCTCGTTTTTATTGTTGGTAGTTCTCTCTTACTATATTTTGTAACATCGACAATTAACTTTGACGCTTATTTGATATTTCAAATTATAATTCTCATTTCGATTCTCCCATTGTGTTTCTTTTTCGTTGAATTTATTAACTACAGGAAAAGATTAAAAAAATTAGATTTAAGAACTAAAGATCTAATAAATTACGAAGAATTTACTGTTCTAACCAATAAGAGATGGATTCAAAAATCTCTATTTTATCTCAAATTAGATGCTTCTAAATATGATAGTGATTCAATACTAATTCAAAAAGACTTAGCTATTGTTAATTTACACGATATAGAAGTAATTTATGCAACAAAAGGCTTTAAAAGTGAACTATTTTACGTTAATTTTTTTATAACATGGGAAAAAGAGACGGAAGAATCTGTTCTTCTGGCAATTTTGGAAAAAACTGATTATTTAATTCTGATGGAAATTCTACAAAAATTATATTCTATAATTAAAGAAGAGTATGATATTATTACTAAAGGAGATAGTGCTCTTTATGTTAAAATGTTAAATTAATAAATTATTAAATTTTAATCTCATTTTACATTAGATACATCGAGGTTTTAAATATATAAGCATTAAATAATAGAAAATCTACAAACAAAAATCTTTATTTATTCTTTGATTTGGAGTCCTATTGATTCATGAAACTTGTAAGTAAACTCGAATTAATTTATATTCCCGCATCTTATTGGAATGAGCCATTGAGTGGGTTTGAATTAATTTCTAAAGGAAAACAACTTCCTAGAAATTCTAGTTTTTTTTTATTGTGGAGTCCAGCAAAATCATCAGAAAAGGAGCTTACTGAGAGTATTAAGCTCAATTTTCCAGCCATTCCTGCAAATAAGCTATTAAC
>JAUWNA010000302.1 GCA_030612905.1 Promethearchaeota archaeon | reverse complement strand
TCGAAGTTCTAGATACATAATTTAAAGAAGCCTTTATGAATATGAGATTTCCAATATAAGCTGGCGAGATGAAATCAAATCTGTCGACTGAAGCAGTAACTACATTAGTATGAGTGTGTCTAGCAGCCACAATAGCTCCTGCTTGGTCAACAAGTTTTAACAGATTGCCACCGTGCACGTTTCCAGCGGCATTTGCGTGCTCTGGCATCATTATCTGCGCAAGTTCTACTCTTGATTGCGAAACCGTTTTAGCTTCCAATATAATATACCTCTATTTAACTGATTTACTTTAAGAATAAAAATGTTAAGAGTAATAATAAAAATTATTCTTTTAAATTATAACATAAAAAAAACCAGTAATATTCTCTATTCAAATGAGAGAAATTTAAATTAAATTCTAAATTCTACTATTTAATATTTTGGAATTATGAATAATGATTCTAAAATAAATAGTATACTAAAAGGAAAAGTGATAAAAAATGCCAAGTTTTAAAGAAACTTACGAAGCAATAAAAGAAGATGTTTCAAAAGGGGAGAAAAATTTCAATGTAAGCTGTGAAATGCTGTCAGAAGGGATGCAATGTAAAGTTACCATGGGAGGATCAAAACACGAAGTTATAATTGATGCCCCTGTAGGCTTAGATGGTACAGACCAAGGAGCATCTCCATTATTAGCCATATTAGGCTCTATTGGTGCTTGTATTATTGCAGTTACAAGATTTTGGGCGTTAATTATGGACATAAAAATCGAATCAATGACTGTGAATTCAAGAGGTCATATAAATCTCGCAGCTATTTTTGGGCTTGACGACAAAATGCTTCCAGGCTACGATAAGCTTGAACCTGTCGTAAGAATTAAAGCAGATGCGCCTAAAGAAAAAGTAGAAGAAATGATGGAAAAAGTATTTAGTCATTGTCCAGTTATTACTAACTTCAATGGAGCATCTCCAATTAAACCAAAATTACAAATTAGAGAATAGAATATTTATTCTTCTTTATTTTTTTATTTTTTCGATTATAATTGCTATCAGTTTTGATTAAATTTAACGTAAAGGAAATTTAGGGTCTCTTTTCTCAAAAAAGGCGGCAGAAGCTTCATTTACGTCTTTTGAACTAAATGTTAAAACTATTGAAGAGTTTTCAAATTGTAGTATGGTTTCTAAGCTTGGGGAATCTAAAGATAAATTAATCGCTTGTTTGGTCATTCTCAAACCTAAGGGGCTCTTTTTTAGCAATTCTTCCGCCTTTTCAATTGCTACCTTTAACAAATTTTCCTTTTTAACAACTTTCAGAACTAATCCTATTTTTTCAGCTTCGATACCATCAACAATTTTTCCACTGTATAATATTTCAGCTGCTCTTGACATTCCGATAAGTCGAGGAAGAAAATAACTACCTCCCACATCTGCACCAGTAAGTCCAATATTAATGGAAGCGTTAATAAATTTTACGGCTTCACTGGCAATTCGCATATCTGCTGCCATTGCGAATCCAAATCCTCCACCTGCTGCTGCTCCGTGTATAATTGCAATTATTGGTTGACTAATTTTTCGCATTTTCACGTATATTTGACTTATACGCCATTGATGATACATTTTCTTTTTTAATGGCTCTGGAACGTTTAAAAAGTGGTATTTCTCATAACCTACGGGGATCTTCTTTGTATTTAAAATTAATCCTTCTTGCAAATCAGTTCCAGCACAGAATGCTCGTCCCATTCCCCCAAAAATCACTACACGGCAATCTAAATTTGTCATCAAATGGTCTAATAATTCATGTAAGTCTTCCTCCATTTGAAAAGAAATAGCATTTAATTTCTCTGGACGATTGAGCGTTATAATACCTATACCATTTGGTTTCAGTTCAAACTTTATTGTTTCAAAATTCAATTTTTTTCACTTAATTTTTTTATTTTATTTTTTACGATTAAATTTTTTATACTTTAATTGTCAGCTCAAGGGATATTTTGGATCTCTTTTTTCGAAAAAGGATTGAACGCCTTCCATAATGTCATCTGAAGTAGAACAAAGCATTTGTGCGCGATTTTCTAATTGAAGAATCGTTTCCAGACTTGGGGAATCGAGAGATAAATTAATTGCTTGTTTGGTCATCCTTAACCCCAAAGGGCTTTTACGCAACATATTTTTAGCCAATTCAATGGCCGTATCTAATAATTTCTCTTCTTCTACCACGCTTAAAACTAGTCCAATCTTTTCAGCTTCAGAAGCGTTGACAAATCTTCCCGTATATAAAATTTCAGCTGCTCTTGACATCCCTATAAGTCGAGGAAGGTGATAACTAGATCCTAAGTCTGCGCCAGAAAACCCCACGTTAATAAATGCGTTGTTAAATCTTGCTTTTTTGCTGGCAATCCTAAAATCTGCGGCTAAGACAAAAGCAAAACCAGCTCCAGATGCAGCACCCTGAATTAAAGCGATAATTGGTTGACCTATCTTACGCATTTTCACAATAATTTGGCTGGTGTGCCACTGAGCGTATAATTTTGCCTTTATAATATCTTTATCGGGAGCATTTAGAAAATGAAACTTTTCTTTTAATTCTGCTGGCTTCTTTTTAGATTGCAGAATCATAGATTCTTTCAAATCCAAGCCAGCACAGAACGCTCTTCCTTCTGCTTTTAATATAACAACACGACAATCTAAATTAACCGTTAAAGAGTCAAATAAAGCGTGCAAATCTTTAATCATCTGAAACGACATAGCATTTAATTTATCAGGACGATTAAGCGTTAGTATTCCAATTCCGTTTTCTTTTAATTCAAATTTAATTGTCTCAAAATTCAATCTTTTTCACTTTATTTTTTATTTGATTAAAAAGATTATGATTAAAAATGAAATATATAATAATTGGTTTACTTTATAATTACATCGACGAAATAAAACAATTTTCAATAGACTTTCAATTGCAGGGTCTCGAAATTGATAAGATTTATTAAATGTCATTTATACTATTATAATGACAATTAAAAAAATTGATTTTAAAATGACTAAAAAATTAACCCAAAAAGTTTCTTCAAATGGAAGAATAGTCATACCAAAAGAGTGGAGAGACAAATTAGCTATTAACGATACGAATTTAGTAGAAATGGAATTAAACGAGGATAAGGTAATCCTGATTAGAAAAAAGATTCATCCCCTCGAAATTGAAGATAACCTGTTTGAAGGAGTTTCTCCATTCACTGACGATGAGCTGGAAGAAGTAAAAAGATCGTTGTTTCCAATTAAAAATTAATTCCTTTTTTTGATTTAAAATGACAGAAAAAGCAGTAATTGACGCACAAGTCTTATTCTATTTCCATTATGACTATAATAAAGTCCCTTTAATGCTCCAAGAACTGAAGAATAAAGTGATAGATGGAGAAATAACTGTAATAATTCCCACTATTGCAATATCTGAGTTAGTGTGGAAAATGCGAAAAACTGGTAAAATAGAAGCGGTCAAAAGGGCTATTGAAAGATGGGAAAAATCTGAAAATGTGATAATTGATGATTTTGACATTGAGATCATCAAATTAATGCTAGAAAACATCGAAAGCCACGAATTACACGACGAGATAATTGCCATGACATGTAAAAAATACAATACAAGTATCATTTATTCTACTGATAAAAAATTTGAAGAAATATTCAAATTAAAATTAAGATCTTGGAAATAGAATATTAGTAATCTTCGAATCAAACCATTTTGATTCATATAATTCTTCTTATTATAGCTATATAGTCGCTATAGTATTCTAATTTCTAAATTTATGTATATACTTTTAAGATATAATTTAAAGGAAATTATC
>JAUWNA010000339.1 GCA_030612905.1 Promethearchaeota archaeon | reverse complement strand
TCTCTTACCTGGCGCGGTTATGGGTGCTAAAGGAACTATTTTTATGTACGATATAACTCGATATGTCACATTTAAAAATCTAACCGATTGGTTAATTGTTTTTAACGAAGCTAACGAAATACACGGTCAAAAATTACCTATACTTCTAGTTGGAAGTAAGCTCGATGTTGAGGGAATGAGAACAGTTCCCAAAGAAGAGGCCATTAATTTTGCCAAAAATAATAATTTTATTACTATTTTGAATGTTCTTCAAAAAGCGGAGAAAATGTTGAGGAATTGTTCGCAATAATTAGTAAAAACATCTTAAAAAAACAGAAATAATTCAAAATCAATCTGAATTTCTTTCCGTTTTAAGAAAAAAGAAAGAATATATTATAAAATTTTTATACCTTCTATTAATTATTAAGAAGTAATGTTGTACGATTTCTATTTTTAACAATAAATTATTACTTTAAAACAATATTCTGATGACTTATTATGAAATCTATGTACGAATTAAACGTTCCAATTCCGTCTAAACGCGCTTTAATTGTAAGGAATATCAAAGAAGTTTCAAAAGAGCAGAGAGAAGTTGCTTTGAAAAAAATAGAATACTGTATGTTTGCTTTTCCAGCAGACATGCTCGTTTTAGATTTTCTTTCTGATAGTGGAAGTTCATCCATGACAGATTTACAGTGGGCTGCTCTTTTTCACGGAGATGAATCTTATGGGCGAAACAAAGGTTATTATGTTCTTCTTGACGCTATTAGAGATACTTTTGAAAGGGGAAATAAGCCAAAAAAAGCTATAAATTTAATTCTTTCTGGAGAAACCAATGTAAAAAAATTAATGGACGAGTTATATCTTACAACATTCAAAGGAGGTTTTGTTAATGGAGGAATTCATCAGCTGACTCGCCCTAACGCGTTTTTAGTACCCCAAGGTCGTTGTGCGGAACATTTGTTATTTTCCACTATTGCTCCTATTCTAAAGGAAAAGAGCCCAAATAAAGAATTCTTCATCCTCAACAACGGACACTTCGATACAACAGAAGCAAATATTGCCGCAAATGGACTCCATCCAATAAATCTATTCTCAGCAAACTTATTGGAAGATTTTCCTCCCGATCAAATGGATATTAAAAATCCTTTCAAGGGAAATATGGATAGTGAAAAATTGGAATCTTTTATTCAGGAAAAGGGAGCTGATAGGATCCCATTAATATATTTAACTATTACCAATAATACTGCCGCAGGTCAACCCGTTTCAATGAATAATATTAAAACGATTTACGAAATCGCACATCGCTACGGGATTCCGCTTTTTCTAGATGCTTGCAGATTCGCAGAAAACGCTTATTTCATTAAGGAATTCGAAGAAGGGTACAATAACATAAGCATTTTAAAAATAATTCAGGAGATGTTTTCTTACATTGATGGTTTTACAATAAGCTTTAAAAAAGATGGACTTGCTAACATAGGAGGGGGTTTATTTTTTAGAGATCAAGGAGTATTTTACAAAAAATTCTCGACTGACGGGAATATTGGGACAAAATTAAAAGAAAAACAAATCCTTACATTTGGGAACGACTCGTACGGGGGATTATCAGGTCGGGACATTATGGCTTTAGCAGTAGGTTTATATGAAGTTGTTAAAGAACCATATCTGGCTGAGAGAATTGGCCAAGTTCGAGACTTTGCAAGAAAACTGGCAAATAATGGGGTCCCCGTTGTTCTTCCTGCCGGTGGACACGCAGTATATATCAATGTAGAGAAATTTTTTGAAGGAACCGATATGAAAATTGACGACTTTGGTGGCGTTGGGTTCAGTATAGAACTATTAAGACACTACGGAATTAGAGCCTGTGAATTAGGCCCTTTTGCGTTTGAGTGGGATAAGAAAACGCCAGAACAACGAAAAAGTATATTAAATTTAGTTCGATTTGCAGTACCTAGAAACACTTATGGTCCTTCTCATATTAATTACGCAGTCGCAGCTGTAACAGAACTTTACCGCAATCGAAAAATGATTCCGAAAATAAGAGTTTCTCGTGGTGCTGACTTAAGATTGCGTCACTTTCAATCCGGACTACAACCAATTTACAAAGATTAAATCTAAGAACATCTTACAAATAAAATTGAATAATAAAATAGCTTAGAAACTCATCTCATTCCCTTGAAAAAAGAATAGATGATAATTTGTAAAAACCAAATTAAATTTCAAGTGTTCTTAACTTTTTAGAAAGGTTTTTTCTTCTTAGAATCTTCATAAAATCGTCTTCATTTTGCTTCAATCGACTAAGGAACATATCTAACTTGTCAAAGTTATTAAACCAATGCTCTACTCCATTTGCTATTATTTTTACGCCCGTCTTATCGTTATTGTCGACAATTGCGTAAATCCCTCCTATTTCAGAGTCATGCTTAATAAAGACTTTTTCCCCTTTCAAGTTTCCATCCCTCTCGTTTCCTTTCTTAGCCCAGAACTGGTTCTTTAATAGATACGATCTGTACATACTCATTTTTCACACACACGACCTAAATTTTAATATATTTCTTACGAGTCATCGTGATATAGCTACTAATGACCCTTTAAGTAGTATCTAAATAATATAAGTTCTGTGCGATTATATTTTGATGTATTATGTGTATTATATCCACGTATTACGCGAATATTAATTCATGATTAACAGATTTACTAATATTATTCAAATACACTATAATCAATATTCACCAAATTAATATTTAAATAGCAAAGTAAAAAAAATGTAACCAAATACTTAAAAAAATTTAGTAACCGTCTTTTTCCATTGCAAGTTTGTGATATAGCAACGATATTCTTCTATAAAAATACCATTTAAAAATTCGATTGAATTATTGTTACTTAATCTTTGAAAAAGGAGATTAGGGTTATGAGAGGTATTCCTTAATAATGGCAATATGTGAATGTGATTACTATATGAATATTTTTGACGATTTTCTAATAGCTGAGAACGACGAAAACCAAAAAGTCATGTGGAAAATGCGTACAATAATCGATTTAATGAAGATCACGGACGGACAAGACGACAACGGATTCATGGAAAACGCCCTAAGAATGATTATGCTACTCTTCAATCATTATAATATGACGCCATGTGAACTTGAGCGTAACTATTTTGTCAACGCGCCTTTTGATGAAAAAGAAGAATTAATTACTATTTTAAAAGAAGAATTTATTCGATTTTAACGAAATTTTTTTTTTAAAAATGTTTAATAAAATTCCACACTTTACTTTTTACGCATAAAAGATTCTTGATTACTTTCCCTTCTTTCATATCTTCCATTTCTTTAGCGTTATACATTGCCTTTCCGACTGCTATTGCTCTATGATTATTCTCGTCGACAATTTGAAGAATATCCCCTTTTTTTATTGATTTATCAATCTCAGTTATTCCTGCTCGAAAAACATCTGCATTGTTTGAAACGAATCGAATAGCTCCCTTATCAAC